>JACRDV010000056.1 GCA_024860865.1 Methanobacteriota archaeon
AATTCATTTTCTTCTAAAATATTAAAGAGTAAGATAGACAATTAATAACAAACTTTCTGAAGTTATAAATTCTCTTTAAAAAATATTACTCAAATTATTTTTGAGTTAATATATAAAAATTACAACTGTAGACGAAATTTTTTTAAAATAAAATTTTTGCAGAGATTGATGGGGTCAAAAATTAAGAAACTTACTCCATTTATTTTTGCATTGGATATTGTATTAATATCTTTTGCAGCAATTGCTTTAAGTGCTCTATCTAAAGGATTGCCTTCATACAATGATTGGGTATATAGTGAACTTAATCAAGCTTGCAATGGAGGTTATTGGGTTTTTAACATTACCCCTCAATATTTAACTGCACGGTTTTCGACAGCCCAAGATGTTTTTAACTACGTTCACTTAAATGTCGCTTATGAAAGTGATGAAAAAGTTTGGAACCAACCAGAATATTGGGGCCGAGCCAATGAAACTTGGAAGAAAGGAAAAGGAGATTGTGAAGATAAGGCAATATTATTAACATCACTAATCATTTCTTCAACACTGGAAAGAAGGACTTCTAGAGTTGTAGTTGGTTCCATTTCTACTGGAGGACATACTTGGTCAGAAGTTTATAACATTACAAGGCAAAACTGGGACGTTTGGGATGTAACAAATGGAATTCAAGTGAACTGGACGAATTATAAAGCAACACTTTGCGCCAATGCAACAATTGCATTTAATCGCACTTCCTATGAACGCTCACACACGGTAATGTATTAACTTAGCAGTCCGTAATTCTGCCAATTTCCAATGCCTCTTTCAAACTAAAATTTTTCTTATATAAAGCCAGTCCAATTATTGCTCCTTGTGCACCAGCTTTTGCAAGCGTTGCTATATCGTCAAGTTTTGTTATCCCACCTGAAGCAATCACCGGAATTTTAACGCTTTGAACCAAATCTTCAATTGGCCTAGGATCTAAACCTTCAAGTTTACCTTCAACTTCAACATTTGTAAATAATATTGACCCTGCACCCGATTTCTCGAAAAGCTTAGCTAGTTCAATTGTTGAAAATTCTGTGCTTTCTTGCCAACCTTTAATTAAAACCTTACCACCTTTTGAATCAACTGCTCCCATTACATGCTCTGGGCCCATTTGTTTGGATAAATCCTCAACCAATTTTGGATTTTTTATAGCTGCTGTCCCGAGGATTATTCTATCTGCACCGATCTCAAACAAGCTAAGAGCATCCTCATAAGTTCTAATTCCGCCTCCAACTTGAACTGGAATAGAAACGCTTGCAATTATTTCTCTAATGAATTTCGCATTTTTTCGCTGCCCCTCAATAGCTCCATCTAAGTCTATTACATGTAACCGAGGAGCTCCTTCTTGCTCCCAGGTGATAGCAACTTTAACTGGATTTTCAATGGAAATTTGCTCAGTGCCAGGTTTGCCTTGAACAAGTTGGATGCATTTGCCATTTTTGATGTCAATTGCTGGAATAATCTCCATAGGCCTCAGGAAACAATTCGCTCGATCCGCACAACAAGAATGTCTCTTGCTCCGATTTTTTTAGCCCCATTAATTGTTTTGCTCAAATCCTTCTCATCAACTACCGCATGCACTGCAACCATCGGTTTCTCCGCTTGAACATCCATTACTGTTGGACCAGCCATCCCAGGCATAATCTTTCTGATTTGATCTAGTTTCTCTTTGGGAACATTCATCATCACATAATATTTCCCAGCTGCAATAATTACTGATTTCACCGCTGTGATGACTTCTTCAATCTTAGAGCGCTTAGTTTGATAGCTTTCTTTATTAGCGATAAGCCTAGCAGAAGTTTCAAGAATTTGGTCGATTATATTTAGGCGATTAACTTTGAGAGTTGTTCCTGTGCTTGTTAAATCGACAATTAAATCTGAAACTCCAACATGCGGCGCAACTTCAGCTGCCCCCGAGACCTTAACTATCTCAACTCGAATTCCTTTTTTTTCAAAGTACTCTTTAGTTATGCTGGGGAACTCTGTTGCAACTCTAGTTTTTGGCTTAACGTCTTTTATTGACTGAATGTCAGAAGCCTCTGAGGCTGCTACAACCAACCTAGCTTGACCAAACCCTAAATCTAATAAGCTTTTAACATCCGCATTAGTTTCCATTAGTAAATCGTATCCAGTTATTCCTAAATCAGCAGCGCCAGTTTCGACATACTCTGGAATATCAGCCGCTCTAACAAAAAGAATCTCAATTTCCGGGTCTACTGTTTTTGCAAATAACCTTCTTTCAGTTAAGTCAGTTAATTTTAGTCCGGCCCTATTTAAAATATCAATTGCTGGCTCAGCAAGCCTTCCTTTATTTGGCAATGCAATTTTTAGTCTAGGCATAGCGCTCCCTTTGATAGTAGACCGCAACTACTTATATATTATTTATATTATGAGTATGTGATTCATTTATATTATTGAAGTATGTGACACTGGAGGTTCTAGTTTTTGATCCGCATATTAATCAAAAATGCCACCATACTAACAATGAATATAAACCGAGATATTATTAAAAATGGCGCAATAGCAATTAATGAAAATAGAATTTTGGATGTTGGTTCTACAAGTGAAATTGAGAAGAAATATTCAGCTGATAAAATCATTGATGCGCAGAAGAAAATTGTTCTCCCTGGTCTAATTAATACTCACACTCACCTCTCGATGACTCTTCTCCGCGGATATGCTGACGATATGCCATTAAAACAGTGGCTTGAAGAAAAAATTTGGCCATTGGAGCAGCACCTCACGGCTGAGGATTGTTATATTGGAGCGTTGCTTGGCTGCTTAGAGATGATAAAATCCGGCACTACTTGTTTTGCTGATATGTACTACCACTTGGAAAATGTGGCTAGAGCAGTTGAGCAGAGCGGTTTAAGAGCAGACTTATGTTATCCGTTGCTTGAGTTAGGGGATCCAAATCGAGGTGAGAAACTGCTTGGAGTTGGAACACAAGCCATTAAAAGTTTATACGGCATGGCCAACGATCGAATTCATTGCTCATTCGGACCACATGCTACAAACACATGCTCTGCGGGTCTTCTTCAGAAGGTGAAAAAACTTGCTGATGAGCTTAAGGTTAACATTCATATTCATGTTTCTGAAACTAAGGGCGAGTTTGAACAATTCAAAACTCAATATGGAAAAACCCCGGTGGAATATCTTCAAGATTTAAATTTTCTTGGAGCAAATGTTTTAGCGGCACACTGTGTCTGGTTAAGTGACAATGATATTAAACTACTAAAAGAAACAAATACTAAGGTTGCTCATAATCCAACTTCAAACATGAAGTTAGCCAGCGGGATCGCCCCAGTTCCAAAGTTATTAGCTTCTGGAGTTACAGTTGGGCTCGGAACTGATAGCTGCGCATCTAATAATAATTTAGACATGTTTGGAGAAATGAAGATGGCTGCATTGGCCCATAAAGTTAACTCCTTAGATCCGACCTTAATGCCTGCTCAAAAAGTTTTGGAGATGGCAACAATTAATGGAGCAAAAGTTTTAGGGCTTAAAAATGAAATTGGCTCAATTGAACCTAACAAAAAAGCAGACTTAATAATAGTAAACGCATCAAAACCGAATTGGACGCCTCTTTTTAATCCATATTCGAATTTAGTTTATTCCGCTCATGGAGACGATGTTGAAACAGTGATTGTTAACGGGGAGATTTTGATGGAAAATCGACGGGTTGAGACTATCAGTGAGCAAAAGATCATCGAAGAAGCGCAAAAAAAGGCTGACGATCTGGTTAAAAGAAGCAAACTTGGAGGTAAATGATGGAGAAAGAGAAATTAGAGAAATTTTTCCTAGATAGATTTAGATTGAAAATAAAAAGTGTTCAGCAATTGGGCAAGGGAGTATATGGAAAAGCACTGCTAATCGAGCTCGAAGATGGAAAAGGAATGGTTTTAAAAACAATGGGGCTTGGTGGTTTTGGTCATGACCACTTTTCTG
>JACRDV010000057.1 GCA_024860865.1 Methanobacteriota archaeon
AATTCCAATTTGAATTGTTCTCCTTCTAATCTGAAATTTACCTATAATTACAAGCTAAAAATACTTGACTCTAAAATCTTTAAATTCCCCAGCATAATCTTCCCATAAAACTTCGACTTTAGTTACTATAGCTCCTGGAGGCCCAGTGTGACAAAATTGAATCAATTTATCAACTTTTTCTTTTTCTCCTTCAAAAACTGCCTCAACTCTTCCATCTCGTAAGTTCCTAACCCAACCAGTCACGCCATACCTATTTGCTTCATACTCAGTTTCAGAGCGAAAGAAAATGCCCTGAACTCTCCCACTTATAAATACGTGAGCTCGAGCTTTCATTGTTAACACCGAAAGGATACTAATTGTTTTAGCAATTGGAGGAATTTCGGAAGCTTTGAATATTTAAGAATACTTTCGGTGACCTCTGTCAACTTATATATTTGGAAGTAGCACTATATCAATAGGCTCAGCGAGCCTTAAACCATAACATTTGACCTTGGTGCGAGACCATAAGAGTGGTGCTCTATAAAAACCTGAGTCTCTGTTTACCAAGGGTGGGATGGAGGTAAACCCATCCGTCTGTTCCAATGAAGCTGAAGGTTTGCAACTCAATCAGCCTGAAGGAATGCTCAGGGCTCTAGCCCGCGAGTAGTTTACCTCCTTCACTTTGTAACAAAAAACTTACTAGAGATACTTTACAAAGCAGAAACGATTTCTCACGTGCCTAGGATTTTAAAATAAGATAGAACAAAAAAATTAAAAGTTCACCATTTTTCTTCTTCATACTTCGGACATTTATCTTCGCTATATAAATATTCACAGAAGCCCATCTCACCACTACTTCGAAAAGCTGTCTCTTCACAAATAATTGAACCATTGGGTCCTTCGATAGCATGCTTACATTTTAATGCATATTTGGCCATAGGTGCTCCTCCAATTTATTCTCCAATTATCTGAAGGATCAACTCTCTAGATTTACTGTGTGTATCAAGTTCTATAAAAACTAGTTGTTGCCATGTTCCTAAAGTTAATTTCTGGCTTTTAAATGGAACAGTAATACTTGGGCCTATAAGAGATGCCCTAACATGTGAATGCCCATTTCCATCGTTCCATCTTTTATGGTGTTCATAATCAATTCCCTTAGGTGCTATCCGCTCTAACATAGCCGGGAAATCTTTGAGCAGCCCCGGCTCATATTCTATTGTAGTAAGGGCTCCTGTAGCACCAGGCACAAAAATAGTAACTATTCCGTCCTTAAGTTTTGTAGCTTCAATTGCCTTTGCTATATCATTGGTTATGTTTATAATATCTGTCTCGCCTTTGCTGTGAAGGTTAAGATGTTTCGTTACAATTGCCATTAATTACACCCCTTGTAATTATATATAACTATAACATAAATCTAAGTTTAAATACTTCAAACCAAAATAAAAACTTTAACATAAATAAATTTAGTTAATGAAAATTTATTTTACACTTTTAATTGAGAAATGTTTTTTAAGTAGAACATTAAAATGAAACGAAGCAATATTTTGTTAAAACCTAAAGTGGTGTTATATCTGGTAATATGGCAGAAAGGCTCGAAGCGTAAATCAACAGGCGGTAGGATCTGGCAAGCACGCAGAAAGCGCCGGCGTGAGCTTGGAGCTCAACCTGTTGAAACAAAATTAGGAGAAACTCAACTACAACCAGAAAGGGTATTTGGAGGAAAAGCTAAAGTTAAGGCTCTTGCTGTCAATGTAGCAAATGTAGTTACAAAAAGCGGTGAAAGCAAAAAAGTGAATATTCTAAGAGTAATTGAAACACCAGCAAATCTTCACTATGCTCGAAGCAATGTCATTACAAAAGGAACAATTATTGAAACAGAGCTTGGAAAAGCAAAAGTCACAAGTAGACCTGGTCAACACGGAATAGTCAATGCTATCTTAGTGAGTGAAACTTAATAGCTATAAAACCAATTTTCGTATTGAATTCACAAAAGCTTAGCAATAATTGAACTCGCCCTTTTCCCAGAAAATGTTTTGAAAAAATTTATAATTTTTTTGTTAGTTGTTATGTAGGTAAAAACCTTGCCAAAGCAGGAAAATGAACTGATTATTTGGCCAGTGTATATTGATGCGACAAAGTCTAGAGCAGATGGTAGACAAATTTCAAAAACTAAAGCAGTTCCTAGCCCGAAGTTAGCAGAAATTGCGAAGGCCGCAGAGGCATTAGGACTGCATCCAAAAATTGAGCGAGAAAAAGCTTATCCAAAGGAATGGTGGGAAGTTTCAGGTAGAGTAATAATAGTTGAGAGAACTGCTCCTAAATCGGTATTGCTGAAGGATATTGCTCAAAAAATTAGAGAAATGCGAGGTTAGTGTTTTTCCACCAATTTTTTGCCCGCAGCCACCTCATCAATGCTGTGAATTACACAGCCGCTTTTAGTGATAACTTCTTGGAGCTCTTTAAAATCAATGTTTGTGCCTTCGATCGTAAGCCTGACGCTTTCTGTATCGCGGTCAATTTCTTCAAGAGATACGTTAATTCCTTCAACTCCTTTCACTTGGCTAAACTTGCTGGCAAGCTCAACTAAATCCGGTTTATGTGGCTTCAAAACATCCAAAACGATTCTTTTCATCATTCTACCACCGAAAATTTATAAATCATTCAAGTTGTCTTGTACTATATTTAAGGGTTTACCATGAAAAACCTTGGGTTAAGGGTTGATTTTCATGTGCACTCGCTATTTAGTGATGGAGAGCTTTTACCCAGTGAAATAGCCAGAAGGGCATTAGCGCTTGATTATGGAGCAGTTGGGATTGCCGATCATGTAGATGTCTCAAACTTGGACTTAATCGTTCCGAGAATTGTTAAAGTTGCTGAGGAATTAAATAAACATGGAGAAATCGAAGTTATACCTGGTGTAGAAATAACCCATGTGCCGCCGAAATCAATTCCTAAACTTGCAAAATATGCTAAAGAATTGGGGTCTAAAATAGTGATTGTTCATGGAGAAACAATAATTGAGCCCGTGTCAAAGGGAACTAATTTAGCTGCCGTAAAATGCACGGATGTGGATATACTTTCGCACCCTGGGATAATTGCTATTTCTGAAGCTGAATTAGCTAGGAGCAATGGGATTTTCTTTGAGATTACATCGCGGAATGGGCATTGTCTAACTAATGGACATGTAGCTCTAACTGCTCGAGCTGCAAAGGTAGATGTTGTAGTCAATGCAGATGCTCATGCTCCTGAAGATTTAATAACCCAAGAAAGAGCATACCAGGTAGCCATTGGCTCAGGATTTACACGAGAAGAGGCTCTGAAAATTATAAAAAATAATCCAGCAAAAATTTTAAAGAGAATTTAGAAATTCATTGAAAACAATTTTGCACAGAGCTTTCTTAATTCTCTACTCTAGCATCTAAAAACTAACATCTTCGAAATTTTATTTCATAAAAAATAATTTTTATAACATTATTTTTAATGGGCAGATCAGAATACCCAATATGATCTCCAGAATATTTTTAAAATTTTTATGAAATTCAGCAATCAGTTAAAATAAGCTAAAAATATCTTATCAATTCATGAGAATAACTAGGAGACATAAACCTCTAAAAAGATTGAGAATCGTTTCCTTCGGATTAATAACCATAATGCTGATCCTACCTCCTCTCGGATTGGCTTATTATCAAGGTAGCCACTTAGTGACGGAAGAGGTCTCATGTGAAAAGTGTCATGGAGAGAAAATGGGAGAGATGGTAGCAACCGAACATGGGATACATCTTTCTAAGATTGTTAATTATACTCTTTCTAAAGGAAGATCAACATCATTTGGCTGTATGGTATGCCACGTTGGAACAGCAAGATTGAAGGAATTCGGAATAAAAGGATTTTCAGCCAGACCTAATGTTAACACTCAATCCTACGAAGCAACAGGTGGGGAGATAATTAGTTGGCCAGCAACACAATCTACAACGTACACAGATGTTAACAACAATTACACAAGATTGGATACAGTCTGGGGGGAATCCATGAAAAAAGATGTTAAAATGTTTAACATTGGCGGTAAGAGTTATAGCGATGCAGAGTTCTGGTACTATGTAGTCAGCAGAATGATTGAACTAAGCGGTGGCAACTACTTCAAGCATGAAATGCGTTATACAACTGATTCTGGAGGATATTGTTGGTGCCATACAGAACAATTAGGCCAATCCTACATTGGTTATGATGGTGACGGCCCAGTTGGATTTAATGTGCCTTCAGAGTCAAATAACCCAATAGAGAGCGAAGGTAAGAAATACTATGGAAAAGAAACGGGCAAACAGCCTGCGCACATGTACGTGCAATGTTGGAAATGTCACTCCTTGGCGCCAGGTAGACACTAAGTAGTTTCATAGTAACATCGATTGACTTGACATCTGTTTCTTTAACAACAACAAAAAACTATAAACGTAAACGTAAACGATAAATATATAAGCCATAATGATATGCTATATATATAGATTTTGGTAAGGTTTTTTAAAATTGCAAAGAGTAGGTAAGATACTCCACCTTTCTAACCGCGGAAATTTAATCGCTCGATCTGAAATAACACCTAAGATTGGAGCGATTGTGGTTACAAAAGATAAAGAAAAAATTGGATTAATTTTTGAAGCCTTTGGACCGAAAGAAAAGCCGTACCTGGCTATCAAGCCAACAGAAAAACTCCTTCGCGTTCAACTCGAAAAATTTGTTGATAAAGACATTTATCTCCTGCCAAAAAGCAAATTTAAAAAATAGGAGGGAAAATTTTGGAATCTGAAATTCCAATTAAAAAAGAAGAAATTCCTGCTAAGAGAGAAAAAGCTGTACAAGAAGAGTATGTTAGAAAATGTCCTGAATGTGGCTCTACTAATTTAATTCGCGATTATGAACGAGCTGAAGTAGTTTGCCAAAGTTGCGGATTGGTTATTGACCAACAGATAATCGACATGGGTCCTGAATGGAGAGCTTTTGACCAAGAACAAAGGGTAAAGCGATCCAGAGTAGGAGCTCCCATGACTTACACTATCCATGATAAAGGTTTGTCTACAATGATTGATTGGCGTAACAAAGACTTTTATGGAAAAGAAATTGCTCCGCGCAGACGAGCTCAAATTTATAGACTTAGAAAATGGCAACGCAGAATTAGAGTGTCAAATGCAACTGAACGAAACCTTGCTTTTGCATTATCAGAACTAGATAGAGTCGCCTCAAGGTTAGGTTTACCAAGAAATGTTAGAGAAACAGCTGCTGTTATTTATCGAAGGGCTGTTGAAAAGGGCCTCATTAGAGGAAGATCAATTGAGGGCGTAGCTGCAGCTGCATTATATGCGGCTTGTAGGCAATGCAAAGTCCCAAGAACCTTAGACGAAATAGCTGATGTTTCTAGGGTTGGAAGGAAAGAAATTGGCAGAACATATCGGTTCATTGCCAGAGAACTTGAAATGAAACTAATGCCTACAAATCCAACTGATTACGTTGCCAGATTTGCAAGTGAACTAAGACTAACTGGAGAAGTTCAATCAAAAGCAATTGAAATACTCAAAAAAGCTGCTGAGAAAGAGCTGACTTCAGGCAGAGGCCCAACTGGAGTTGCAGCGGCTGCAATTTACATAGCCAGCGTATTGTTGGGAGAGAAACGAACTCAAAGAGAAGTCGCTGAAGTCGCTGGCGTAACAGAGGTCACCATCAGGAATAGGTATAAGGAGTTAGCAGAGAAACTAGATATTGATATCACCCTCTAAAGTATCTGAGGTGCAGTAAAAGTTGGCGAAAAAAAAGAAAATAACGAAAGCTGAAAAGGCAAAGAAAAAAGCGTATTATAAAAAGAAAGAAGTGATTGAATAATCACAAAAAGCTAGGCATACATCTTTGGTCTGTGGTTGGATCAAAATTTAAAATTTCTTCCGGTGAAATTGGCAAAACGATTCTGCTAACATAACCATGCAATGACCAAGGTAATCTAATGAGCCTCGAGCTCCCAGTGGTGACCCAGTAATCAATGTGATAACCCTCATTTTTTATTTCCCAAGCGAGCTTTTCTCGCTCTATTTTTTTCATTTTTAATGTCTCTTTATCTAAGATATACAAATGCAAACCTCTTCCAGAATAAACTACTTTTATGTTTTTAAAAAGATATTTTTCTCTTAGCTCATGGTAGAGTTTATCACCTTCTTCAAAGGATAGTTTCATGCAATAATTGCAAAACAACAATCGCTGGCCCTTTCTCATTCGATCTTCCAACGTGCCGCAATTTGGGCAAGGGATGTTTTCGGGGTCTATATCAAAGACAATTTCTTGCCCAAGCCAATATCTGCACCTAAAACAATTTTTAAAAGCTCTTCTACATGCCTCGCACTTTGGGAAATCAGCGTAGAGATTTCTGTCATAATAAACATCTTCTGGCAAATATTTCTGCAACCTTTGTTTGAGATCATTCATCGATTTTGGCTTAAATATGATAATCTCAGAAATTCTATCAGCATACTCTGGTTTAACTATTTTAGTGTCTTCTCCGAGCTGAACTGCGAATGCTGTTTTCTTAAATCTATGAATTAACCATTCTTGAGGTCCAGTCAAATTAAAATCGTGTTCATAGAAAAATTGCCGCTCTACTAAAGAAGCAAATCGAAAGGGCTTCATAAAAATCCTAAAAAAATTAAATACTATAGTAGTTCTAAAAATTTTTAAAATTAAAATAGATTTTAATTTCAATTATAGAATTAATTTATGAAATTCTAGAAATCCAATAAATTAAAATGTTTTCAATTTCTCAAGTATTATTGCTGGACAAACCTTTTTTACACCACTAATTCTACCAATTTTGCCAGATAAAATCTTAGAAAGCTCTTTTCCATCTTTGCACCAAATTTCTGCCATAATCATATGATCCCCGGTAGATGTAGCTACATACTTCGCATCTGGAAGTTCTGATAATTTTTGAGCTACTTCTAAAAGATTTGCAGGTTCGGTATCTACGCCGACGATAGCTACCGAATTAATACCGATCCTTGAAGGTTCTATAACAACTGAAAATTTCTTTATAACGCCGTGATTTTGAAGACCGTGAACCCTTTTTCTAATTGTAGATTCATTTAATTTTAAAGCCGTTGCAATTTCAGAGTACGAAGCTCTACCATCCTTTTCTAAAATTTCTAATATCTTCATATCAAGCTCGTCTACCATAGTTGCATCACTTTTTAGGAATGAAACTTTTCTATTTATACGATTTTCGTACGTTAATTTTATATTTTAATATTTTTATTACTTATTCAGTACAATATATTTAACATTTCGGACAAAATTTTAAAGATTTCGGTACAGGAGGTTTGAAAATGGTGGAGTTAGTGTATGAGAGCAAAATAGGCGTTTCTAAAGGTACACCTGTGGAAGAGCATGTAAAGCATAATTTTACAGGAGAGACTAGTGAAGTTGGGCTCTACTTGGCTATATCAAGGCAAGCCCTAAGGGAAGGCTATCCAGAAGTAGCTATTGCCTTACAAGCTATTGCCATGGATGAAGCTTGGCATGCTGCGAGATTCGCTGAACTCAACGGCTTGATATCCACAAACACCAAGGAGAACTTAGAAAGAATGCTCAGAGGAGAACAGGGTGCAAACAAAGGAAAAAGGGAAGCAGCGGTTAAGGCAAAGGAAAGCG
>JACRDV010000058.1 GCA_024860865.1 Methanobacteriota archaeon
AGGGGTTTAGTTAATTTTACGTGGTTTGCATTCTCTAATTGCTTCTTTAATCCAAATTTGTTTAAGCGCTCTTCAGTTCTAGGGTGGACTGGGAATACGATTAGAAATTTATTTAATGAAACTAATGCTTTAACGATATTTTTTAATCTAATTGGATCGTCAACGCTTTCAGCACGGTGAACTGTAACAGCAATATAATTTTTCCCAATTAAATTTAGTTTGGTCAGAATATTTGAACTATCGGCTTTTTTAATGTACTGCTTAACTGCATCTACAATAGTATTGCCAGTAACAAAAATCTTCGGAGGATCAATTGTTTCATTCACTAAATTTAATGCTGCTATTTCAGTTGGAGCAAATAAAAATTCAGAAATATGATCAACTAAAATTCGGTTAACTTCTTCAGGCATGTTCTTATCAAATGACCTTAATCCAGCTTCAACATGTGCGCATGGAATATGAAGCTTAGTGGCGGCTAGAGCTCCGGCGGTCGTACTGTTAGTGTCTCCTTCAACGATCATAACATTGGGCTTAATTTTTTCAATAGTCTTTTCCAATCTAATTAAGGATTCAGCCAACTGATATGCTTGTGAGCCTGATCCTACTTCAAGATTGAAATCTGGTTTGGGTAAATCTAGATCTTCAATGAACTGTTGAAAGAGCTCTAAATCATAATGTTGGCCAGTAGCTATGAATGTTACCTTTGCTCCCTGATTTTTGAGTTCATTCATAACTGGAGCAAGTTTAATTAATTCAGGCCTAGTGCTTGCACAAACCGCTGCATGCAATTTGGTCACGCTAGTGAATTAGTACTGGTACGAGCTAGCGCTTCAGTCGGTGTAGGGATTTTTGGTCTAATTCTAAGCCGGTATACAATAAAAAATAGGGCAGTTAAGCCACCTATTGTCGTAATTGTTGTGGCAGTATTTATTCCAACTGTTTTCGTTAGAACATACCCAAAAGCTAAAATTAAAATTAAGCTAAATCCAAATCCAACTAATACTCGCTCTTCAACATCAAATTCTTCCTTTTTTGGAAATAGTGCAAGCGTCAAAAAATATCCTGGAATTCCAAAGAGCAAAAACAAAACTAAAATTCCAAGCAAAGGATTAGAGCTAATCGGCATTTTTTCACCAAAATTTTTATGCTTAGATTTTTTCTTTCGTTTAAAGCATTTAACTCATTAACTTTCTACTCGAGTTATTCTAAGATTATCAAAATATTTATCAAAAGAGTATATGTCAGTAATGTCCTTCTTAGCCATTGTAAGGTATGCAATAGCATCATTTATGCTTATGTGATTTACTTTAGCTTGAGTAGCAGCGAGCAAGTAGTCATCATATGAAACTGCTTCAACTTTAATATTTCTTTTTCTTAGCAAGTTCTCGAGAAATTCAATCGAATACATTAAGCCCACAGCATCTTCTAACACATTGGCAATTTCTGAAAGATGCGTTGTTGATGTTACAACTTCTTCGCCTTTATTTATTCTTTTGTAAATTCTTTTTGCTTTACTTTTTCTCTCTTTCTCTTGCTCAGTAAGCTGTCTTTTTGGTTTAAGAATGGCATAAAGGAATACATTGGCATCAACAAATCTCATTTTGCATGCTTCCTCAATTCGTGTCTTAGCTCATGATAATTAAGAAATTTTCCCTCAGCTATCTCTACCTCGGCCGAGTCCAGAAAAAGCTCTAGATCCGAGTCGGGTGGGATTATCTCTACCCTATCGGGCAATGAAATGCAAACCTCTTTTTTCCCTTTTAAGGCCTCTTTTCGCCACTTAGGCGGCAGAATCACCCTTCCTTGAGGATCTATTTTTCCAATCTCCACTTTTGGCATAAAATTACCAAAAATTTAATTGATTTACCAATAATTTATAGTTTGCTTTCGAGTGTTATGTCGCAGGTGGCTAATTAACGAATTTGATTTTGATAGATTTTTGGAGTTATACAAGCATGGAAAAGTCATCAAAAAAGTCATCCAATCTAACAAGCATTGAAAGCTTAGTCAACCATAGCACTGTCACCACTTTAATTTAATTTACTAATATCTACATTTTCGTTCACAATGATTTAAGCGTTGGAAGCACTTTAGGGGTTCTGGCATTTTCATTTAGCGATTTGATTTTTTGAATGATAATGATAACTTATTCACCACAAAACACTGCAACAATCCGACTCATTCAAAAACAATGTATTTTGGGGATTTTTGACTTACGCGCCAATTTATAAAAAAATCAGCCATAGGCTTTGCCAATTTGATTTTTAATAAAATTCTGAAAAAATTTATCAATTAAGATAAATGTTAAAAAAATTTACCACAGCTTTCCTAATAAATAGCATTAAATAAATTAAATTAGGCTTTTTCAGCTATCTTAGCCACTTGAATGATTTGAGTTTCTATTGATTTAGTTTCTTGTGTATATTTTGCAACTAGTTGTAATTCAAATTGTTTCCAAGCTAAAAGCACTTTCGAGGATTTGTTAATTTTATAGAGCTGAGCAGGTCCCACTTTTTTAGTTGGGATCAAAAGCTCTAATTTTTCTATTAGCGGCCATATTTCCATCAATGTTGTACGGCTAATCTCAGCTCCTTCTGCAATTTCTTTCTTTGTAACTTCAAACTCTAAGTTCATAAAAGTCGCAAAGTAGTTAAGAACTTTAACCGTGGCTGTGTTCAGAACTTTTGCAGAAATCAGCTCCTCCATCTAATCGCCAAAATAAACAATGATTTGACTTATATTTAAAAGTGTTCTATTTTTGGACACAGGAAATCATATTTCATAAGCTACATAAAATTTATAGAACACTAGTGTTAACTATGCCTGATGTAAAAATTACTGAAATGCATCTACCTAAGTGCGAACCTGAACATAAAATACTTCGAGGAATTTCTGGATATCTTTGGGATAACGCTGGAGAAGCGCTAAAAGAGTTAATAAAACTAGGGCATGCGAAGAGCGAAATCAAAGCCGGTGTAAAACATTATTGGTTAAACCATGAGAAGATTCATGAAGGCGATAGTTTATTGGGTTTTTGAATAAATAAAGCAGTGATCCTATGCTTTACGAGATTCTCCTTATGTCAGCCTCATTTGGTATTGCTTTTCTTTCTGCCTTATTCCTAACTAGACTTTTAATCTCAGCCTTATCTGAAGCAGGTTTTGTTTCACAGGATACAAATAAAATTGGTTATACAAGAATCCCTGAAAGTGGCGGCATCGCAATTGTTTTAGGCGTCTCTTCAGGCCTTTTATTTGCTGTTTCATTGTATGATGAGTTTAGACTCACGCTAACAGCTGTTCTTGCCACAGTCTTGTTTTTAGGTTTTATTGGTTTACTAGATGATTTTATTGGGCTTTCACAAGCAAAGAAAATTATTTTAGTCGCATTTACAGGACTCCCACTTGTAGCTGCTCATGCCGGCGGTATGGTTACTGAAATCCAATCCCTGCTTTTGAATATTCCAACTATTAAACTAATTTCTGAAGCTTTAGTTTTTATACTTGCAGGAGTAAGTTGTTTTTACTTTATTAAAAAGAGGCCAGTGCTTGGAATTATTTTTGCATTGCTATCAGCTTCTACTATTGCTTTCACAAGTTACATTAGCTTATATTGGGTGTTAATCCCAATTGGAGTTACTGCAGCTGCAAATGCGACAAACATGCTAGCTGGTTTTAATGGACTGGAGAGTGGGCTAGGAGCAATTTGTGCTTTTTTTGTGATGGTTGATGCGATTATACTTGCTAGATATGATGCTGCTATTGTGAGTGCTGCTTTATTCGGGACTTGCCTTGCTTTTCTTAAGTATAATAATTTTCCAGCAAAAGTTTTCCCAGGGGATGTTGGCACTTTAGCTATTGGAGGAACTATTGCAGCGGCTTCTGTGATCGGTCACTTTGAGATTGTTGCGATGATTGCAATTGCTCCTGCTTTATTCGAGTTTATTTTAAAAGTAAGCGTTGGATTTAGAAAAGACCCTTCTATTAGAACTGTCCCAAAATTAGAAGGCAGTAGAGTTGTTTTAATCCCACCTAAAGGAATGCCTTCAATCTCTCACATTATACTTAACAGAAGAAAAATGACTGAACCTGAGCTGGTAAAAAACATCTGGCTATTAGGCATAATTAGTGGGATTTTCTCCATCGTTTATTTACTGCTGAGATATTAACTAGCTTTACAAGGCATTCAAGATCAAATATATTTTAGTGATTTAATGGGCATATCAATTATAATTCCAACTTATAATGAACGGGAAAATATCGCTCGATTGATACCGTTGATCCAAGAAGTATTTAATGATTCTAACATTAAGGGAGAGATAATCATAGTTGATGACAACAGTCCTGATAAAACAGGAAACTTAGCCGAGGAGTTTGCAAAAACTTATGGGAATATAAGGGTAATTCACCGTAAGGAAAAACTTGGTTTAGGCAGCGCATATAAGGCCGGATTTAAAGAAGCAAAAGGCAAAATTGTGTTTGAGATGGATGCCGATCATTCTCATGATCCC
>JACRDV010000001.1 GCA_024860865.1 Methanobacteriota archaeon
AGGAGCATTTGGCAACTACTTAGATATTGAAAATGCAAAACTCATTGGATTGATTCCAAAAATTGAAACACGAAGAATTAAATTTATTGGAAATGCTGCTGGATTTGGCGCTAGAATAGCATTAATTTCGCGCGAGAGCCGAAGAATTATAGAAAATATTCCTAAAAAGATTCAGTGTATAGAGTTAGCTGCAGATCCTAATTTTGGGAAGGTTTTTACATCAGCATTAAATTTTCCAACATAAAATGAGAAATATCTTTAGAATCAAGCCGAGTGGCTTTTTTGTTAAATAACACAACAGCCAAAAAGAGATTTTTCATTGCTTTGAATCTATATCTAGCTAATTTCTATGACTTAAGTCAAGGAACATAGAGAAACTTCTTGAAGAATGTATTAGAATTAAAAGGATCGTAATGATTTTGTGA
Source organism: Methanobacteriota archaeon (assembly GCA_024860865.1). Taxonomy (GTDB): domain Archaea; phylum JACRDV01; class JACRDV01; order JACRDV01; family JACRDV01; genus JACRDV01. The sequence continues at coordinate 426 of JACRDV010000001.1, forward strand.
AGATTTAAAAAATTTTGTAGCTATGGCTAAAAGCTAAAAGCAAAAAGTCTATTAAAAGCAAAAAATTTGCTTAACTTTCCTCTTTTACCTCTTCAGCCATTTTCTCCTCTAACTCTTCTTCCTCTTCAAGCTCTTCCTCATCTACTTCAAGGTCAGTGAAGCCCAGTTCCTTGAGTTCTTTTTTCGCCTCTTTTTTCGAAACTTCCTTTTCAAGCATTATATCGTAAAGGCCTCCATAAGCTGTCCAACCCGCCTTTAGTAAACCTCTTAAGATTTTTGCAGATTCCTTAAGCCGCTCATTTAGTTCTCCACCAAGACTAACCAAGCTATCTGCAAACTCTAGTTTAAGTTCCTCTCCCTCGAGTTTTTTAAGTTCCCAAGCTGGCTTTCCAAATAGCCACAGGGTTATTCTACTAATCTTTTGTACCATTAAATCACCTCTTTTTTACTTGCCGAGTAACAATTTATTGGAGTAAAGTTTTCGATCCAATTTCAAAGTTTTGTAATTATTTTTGGTGTAAACTAATTGTTACACTCAGATAGATTTTTCGGGCTAAAATAGAAATCAAACTCCTTAATAAAGGTTTGCTTTCATCTCTCATCCTTTGAAGCCTTGCTTTTCAAATGCCCTCTACTTTTTCTTAACCATTTCAGCCAGGTTATTTGTGCCTGGAACATTTCAAAATCTAAGTAGTGATTTGCCCCCAATGATTTTTTATGAGCTCTATTATCTTTTGAAAAGACTTTGGATATCTTTTTTCATAGGAAAAACAAAGAATACAAAGAAAAAACTTAAAAAATAGAATAGAATTTCCTTCTGAATTATTATAAGGCTCCCCATACGTGCCGGGGAGAATCAAAAAAGAATCCGCCTCCTACATAAAAAGTATGCTATTTTTTTCTACTTCTAAAATTTTGGAAAAGATCTTATCCTTTAATCTAAAAGAAACAAAATCTTTTTTTATGTATTCGGAAAAGATTGGCAACCTCTCTTTTAATTGGAAACCAAGTTTATTAATTCTTTTCTCTAGTTCGAAAATAATTGGCCATCCAGCTTCTGGATTAATGTAATCCTTTGTAATTGGAGAAATTCCACCCAAATCATTTGCACCTGCCAATAAAAATGTCTCAATTGCATCATATGCTAAATTGGGCGGCACCTGAATATTTTTTACAGGTAAAATCAATCTAGCAAGTGCTACTGTTTTTGCCATCTCCTCAACAGATGGCTCAGGCCAATTTTCCATGGGGGTATTTGGCTTAGGTTTAAAGTTTTGGATAATTATCTCTTGAATATGCCCATATTTTTGATCTAGCTCTTTTATCGCAAATAACGAATCTACTCTATCTTTAAATGTCTCCCCAATTCCAATCAATAGCCCAGTCGTAAAAGGAATCTTCAACTCACCAGCGGATTTTATTGTATCCAATCTTGCTGCTGGGTGTTTTCCAGGGCTGAACTCATGGGCTTCAACTTCACCAGTAGTTTCGAGCATTAATCCCATGCTTGCATTTACATCTTTTAATTTTTTGAGTTCGGCCTTTGATAATACTCCTGGGTTAGAATGAGGCAAAAGCCCTGTTGACTCGATAACTCGCTTGCACAACTCATGCAAATAATCAATCATGTTCTCATAACCAAGTTGCATTAAAAAAGATCGCACTTCTGGATACGAATCAGCTTTTTCTCCAAAAGTAAATAAAGCCTCAATGCAGCCTGAGGTTTGGCCTAAATTAGCTATCTTAAGAACTTCTTCCGGACTCAAAATTTTTGCTTCTGGGCTACTCAGGTCCCTCCTAAACCCACAATATTTGCACCGATTTCTACATATGTTTGTCAATGGAATGAAAACATTTTTTGAAAAAGTAACAACTTTGCCTTTATTATGAATTCTCAAAGAATTTGCTAACTTAATTAATTTTTTTAATGTTGCAAGGTCGCTATTCTCTGCTAAAAAATAAGCTTCTCTTTTAGTTATTCCGTTATTATCGATTTTTTCTAAAATCTTATTTGAAACTTTTTCCATAAAACCACTTTTTAACCCAAACTTTTTATAGCCTGCCTTAATTATAAAAATTAATAACTTGATAACTATCATTAAATGAAGCTGATAATAATGGAGACCTCTAATGCAAAGAAAAAAGCGTATGCTTGCTATCAGTGCGGTGTTTGCACTGGCATATGCCCTATGGCAAGGCTTACAGAGGAATTCAAACCACGCCTGATAGTTCAAGATTTTCAGTCTAACCAAACGGAGGACATATTAAAAAAAAATTCCCTTTGGCTCTGCGCTGCCTGCTATTGCTGTTATGAGAACTGCCCACAAATGATAAACGTTACCGACATAATAGCAGATTTGAAGGGTGAGGCCGTAAAGTACGGCAACGTGCCGCTAAAGGTAAACGAGGATAAATGCATTGGATGCGCAAACTGCGAATACGTCTGCCCATATGGGGCTATTAAAGTGGATGTTCACGATTCTAAATCTAAAAGCAATCCAGAACTTTGTATAAGCTGCGGCTCTTGTGCTGCCGAATGTCCAGCAATCGCAATTGCCATGCAGAACTTTGCAGACCAGCAAATGAAAAGCGCGATAGAAAAAACTATTTCTTCTTTTGGGAAGGGAGAGCTAAGGATAGTTTCATTTTTGTGCAACTGGAGTGCTTACGCGGGAGCTGATTCTACAACCTCCTCGAGGTCAATCCGGGTTATGTGCACTGGGAGAATCGACTCACTTTTCATCTATCACGCATTTCTATCAGGTGCTGATGGCGTGCTGATAGGCGCCTGTAATCGCGGAGACTGTTACTACGCCTCTGGCAATATAAACGCTGAAAAAAGAATAAACAAAATTAAAAAACAACTTGGGGATATAGGAGTCGAGCCCGAAAGATTGAGGTTTAAGTGGATTTCTAGAAGTGAAAAGCAAAAATTTGCAGACGTTATCACAGACTTTACTGAAAAATTGAAAAAACTCGGCCCAAGCCCGCTCAGGAAGATGAGATAAATGATCGTTGTTGAAAGAAAAAATATTAACGATATATTGGAAAACCTGAAAGGATTTAAAAAAATTTTGCTTGTAGGCTGTAACGGATGTGTTGGGATTTATCAGCTAGGCGGAGAAAAGCAGGCTATAGAATTAGCTATGCTCATTAATATGGGCAACAAACTAAAAGATAAAAAAATTGATACAAAGGCCATAACAGTTATAAGGCAGTGCGATAAACAAATTGTAAAAGAAGAACTTGGGCCTATAATAACTGATTGCGATATTATTCTTTCTCTTGCCTGTGGAGCAGGCGTGCAAACAGTTGCGGAAGTATTTGAAAATATACCTGTTATCCCTGCAAACGATACAAAATTCATAGGTGCTCAAGCAAGGGAGAAGGGTACGTTGTTTGAAATGTGCATTGCTTGCGGAAATTGCATCCTTGATAAAACAGGCGGAATATGCCCAGTAACTCGCTGCCCCAAGAGCCACTTAAATGGTCCATGTGGAGGAGTTTACAAAGGGAAATGCGAAACGGATAAGGAAAGAGATTGCGCATGGTTACTCATATACAATAAACTAAAATTATCAGGTAAATTAGAATCGATGAAAAAAATTGCATCTCCAAAAGATTTTACAAAGGCAGCACATCCTAGAAAGCAGGAGGTTTAAAAACTCGTTGACAAAATCCTTCCCCATAGCATCACAGCTATTTTCGCAACTGCCTTCGGATAGTTTTTGGCATAACTTTTAATCTTGCAGAAATTAAACATTATATATAATGCTAATGCAATTTTGGTAATGAGTTGTAAATTGATTTCAAGCTGTTAACAGGGAGTATGCTCGGTTATTAGATTTGCATAGGAGAAAACCATGACTAAAAGTGAACTAATTAAAAGTTTAGAATCTGGAAAATTTACTATAACTGCTGAGATTGAAGCTCCAAAGGGAATTAATACTGAAAAAATAATCCAAAATGCACAGCTCTTAAAGGGCTACGTTACAGCCATAAATGTAACCGATTGTCCTCTTGGTAATGTTATGATGAATTCCCTAGTCCCTTGCCATTTAATCCAAGAAAAAGTTGGTGTTGAGGCAGTTTTACAGATGACTTGCCGTGATAGAAATAGAATCGGAATTCAAGCGGACTTCCTTGGAGCAGCTGCTCTTGGAATAAAAAATATCCTGGCTTTGACTGGAGATCATCCTAGACTTGGGGACCACCCTCAAGCAAAACCAGTTTTTGATTTAGACTCTGTTCAGCTCACAATGCTAATTAAAAAACTAAACGAAGGGTTTGACTTTAATGGACATAAACTAGAAGGAACACCGAAGTTCCACATAGGAGTTGCAGCAACTCCAGGCGCTGATCCTCTCGAACTTGAAATAATTAAACTAGAGAAAAAAATGGAAGCTGGAGCAGAGTTTGTTCAAACGCAGGCAGTATATGATATCAATATTTTAGATAAATTCATGGATGCAGTGAGCCATCTTTCAATAAAAGTTTTGGTTGGAGTTGTTCCTTTAAAGTCAGCTGGAATGGCCAAATATATGAACAAACATGTTCCTGGAATTAAGATACCAGAAGACATTATTAAAAGAATGGAGAAAGCAGAAGAACCTATAAAGGAAGGTAATACCATCGCCGCTGAGTTTTTAAAAGCAGTAAAAGGATCTAAAGCACACGGTGCCCATATAATGGCAGTTGGAACTCAACAATATGTTCCAACGATAATAAAACAAGCTGGATTAATCTAGTAATAACCTAAGTCAATGAAAAAAATGAAAATTTTTGCTATTATCCCCATCGCCAAGCTAACCAAAGGTAAGTCTAGATTAACCTCAACTTTAAATCTAGCGCAGCGAAAGCAGTTGATATTGGTAATGCTCAGAGATATACTCCGCGCAATTTCTAAAACCAATGTCATCGATAAGATAATAATTGTAACTCCAGAAACTTCGCTTGAAAATTTTTTAAGCTCAGCCATTTTTTTAAAAGATGATAAAAACAACATTGATGAAGCAGTAGCTATTGCAACCAATTTTGCAGTTAAAAATGGCGCTGATGCTACCCTTTTCTTGCCTGGAGATATCCCGCTACTTCAACCAATTGATATAGAAAAAATTGTAAGTCTTTCAGAAGAGAATTCTATTGTGATCTCTCCATCAAAAGATGGTGGCACCAGCGCGCTTTTGCGCATGCCTGCAAATATTATCGGCACAAAATTTGGAAAAAACAGCCTTGTAGAGCATATAAAGAGAGCATATAAAAAAAGAGTTAAGGTAAAAATGTATCTTTCACAAAACTTAACATTTGATGTGGATGAACCTGCAGACTTAGAAAAGGTTCTCCAAAATGGAAAAGGAACTTCTACATCTAAACTTTTAAAAGAATTTAAAATCAATTACAATTTTCTGAGAAAGCCATTACTTAATGGAAAGCCTAAGTAGTTTCTTAAGAAATTTAAGCATATACATAACAGAAGATATTTAAGAATCCAAATGCATCTGATAATTTAATAAAAAAGTAGAAGTGATTATGAACTTGCAACTCTTTCCTAAGTATTGCAAAATCTTTTGAAATATTCTAAAAGTTGCAGAGGAACAAAAATGTTCATAGATCTAAGAGATTTTTATATAAAATTGGATAATTTTGGTGGAAAAATAAAATATGACGAATCAGAGTTTACAAAACTCGCAACGGAATTAGGCAGTGCCATGAAAAAGGGTATCAAATTGCCACCTGAAGTTGTTGATAAAATTGTCACTAATATTTCTGAAACCTATCACAGCTTGGGCGAATACTATGAAGACACAAAAAAAGAATTCAATTATGTACTAAATCAATTTAATGAAGTTTATTCCTCTCTAAAATCCTTAAAAGAAGAACTTTCAAATAAAAAGGAAGAGGAAATGGAAAGAGCTTTCCTTTTAAAAGCTAATAAGATTTATAGCGATGCTGTTTTTGCTTATTCTCTATATATTGAAATCTGTGCTAAACTAGATAACACCCTCAATGATTTCGCAGGTGTTATCGGACAAGTTAAGGGAATAATAGAGATAACCAAGGGTTTTCAAGGCGAAAAAATAATTTCAATGGAAGAAATTGAAAAAATCCAACACTCAGTAGGAGAGTTTACTTGGAGGTATATCTGGTGAATCCTCCACAAATAATGTGAACCCAGCGATAGCTTAACTATCACATGTAGTTCCCTGCTTCAAAGACTCAATTTGCCTTCCATTCAAGACGGTGATTGAATCTCACAGTTTTTAATATTCAAGGGTTTAGTATCGTTTCACATCACTACACTTGATGTTTATGCTCCTTAAGTTCACGCAAATAATCGCCCACACTAAAAGAAATAAAAAATTATTTAAATGGAGGTAGCTCCCTTAAGAAACATGGGAGAAACAACCACTTTAATCAAAATCTATGGCGAATCCGATTTTATACAGGTCGAAGCCTTAGTAGACACTGGAGCTACCTTCACTAAATTGTCAAGTTCTATCGCTAAAAAACTTGGACTTAAAGTCCAATATGAAACTACTGTGGAGTTATCTGACGGTAGGTTAGTTAAAAGAGGTTTAGCCTTAGCAGAAGTTGAGATCGAAGGTGTGAGAAGACCAATGCTAATCGCGATATCTGAAGAGAGACCTTTAGTCGGATATACAACCTTAGAAATTTTAGGCTTTAAGATTAATCCCATAACCAGAAAATTAGAGAAATCTTTTGCGATTGAGTATTAAAAGACTGAGCATTTTAGAGACCAGTTGTTGGTGTGGAAAGAATGAATTGTTTGATTTGACGGAAGAACAAACCCTTTTGGAAATAAGTATTAGCAG
>JACRDV010000012.1 GCA_024860865.1 Methanobacteriota archaeon
AATTTCAACTTGCTTTTGTTAGTCAAAATAAATTGTATTAAATAGGTTAAAATATGGCTGAATATATTACTCACCCGCTAATCAAACCAAATACAATTGAAGCTCGACCGTACCAACAAAGTATGCTAGCTACAGCCATCTCAAAAAATACCCTTTGTGTGCTCCCAACAGCTTTAGGTAAGACTGCACTATCTCTCATGTTGGCAGCACATCGATTACAAAAATTTCCAGAATTTAAAATTATCTTTATGGCTCCAACAAAACCGCTAGTTGAGCAGCATTTTTCATTCTTTAATAAAGCATTAAAAATTGAACCTGAAGGGATGGCTGTTTTTACGGGCGAAATACAACCTGAACATAGATTGCAGTTATGGGAAAAAATAAAGATTGGATTTGCTACACCCCAGTGTGTAGAAAATGATTTAGTTTCTTCAAGGCTTAATTTGAAAAATGTTGGTTTGGTTATTTTTGATGAGGCTCATCGCTGCATTGGCGACTATTCTTACAAATTTATTGCTGACCAGTACATCAAGAATGCAACTAATCCATTGATCCTAGGGCTGACGGCGTCGCCAGGCGGTGATGAAGATAGAATAAAAGAAGTTTGCCAGAATCTACATATCGAAGCCGTTGAGATCAGGAAAGAAAATGATCCTGATGTAAGGCCTTATGTTCAAAAAATTGATGCTGATTGGAGATATGTTGCTCTTCCAGAGGATTTTAAGAAATTACAACTCTGTTTAAGAAGTTCTCTTGAAAGAAGGCTCTCAACTTTACGCGAACTCGGTTATTGGAGGAATGACCAGGCAACGAAGAAAGGATTGCTAGAACTTAGAGAGAGACTTCAAGGGATTCTAAGTAAAGAACTCCAACCACCAAGAGAAGTTTTTATTGGAATTTTGATGGGCAACATCGCTTTTAAAGCTTTACATGCACTTGAATTGTTAGAGACGCAAGGAACAACTGCTCTTTCAAAATATTTTGAGAGACTAATCAACCAAAAATCAAAAGGAGCGAAAACTTTCTTAAATGATAATGAAGTTGTTGAAGCCAAAATACTTTTGCGAAAACTACTGGCTGAAAATATAGAACATCCAAAGATCCAAAAGTCCATTGAAATAATCCAAAACCAATTAAACGATAATCCCAATTCTAAGATAATTTTGTTCACTCACTTTAGAGATACTGCTGAAAAAATGGTTAACTTGCTATCAAAAATAGATGGGATAAGACCGGTTAGATTTGTAGGTCAAAGTGATAAACTCAACGATCCGGGCTTATCGCAAAAAGAACAAATTGAAATACTCGAGCGCTTTCGGTCTGGAAACTATAATGTTCTTGTAGCTAGTCAGGTGGCAGAGGAGGGTCTCAACATACCATCAGTTGATTTGGTGGTTTTTTACGAACCAGTTCCAAGTGAAATTAGAACAATTCAAAGGCGAGGAAGGACAGGCAGACTTCGCCCCGGGAAAGCAGTTGTTTTAATAGCTAAGGGGACTCGCGATGAAGCTTATTATTGGAGAAGTTTTTATAAAGAACAAAAAATGAGAAAGATACTCAATTATTTGCCAACTGAACTAAAACCTCAACCGGAGCAAATGGCTATTACTGAATTTGCTGAGAGAAACCAAAAAATTACGATCTATGTTGATTCAAGAGAGCTTGCGTCTGGGATTGGCAGAGAGTTGTTGGAGTACAACATAAACATTCAATCTACTCAGTTAGAAGTGGCAGATTACTTGCTGTCTAATAGAATTGGTGTTGAGAGAAAAACAGTTGAAGACTTCTTACAATCATTAATTGATGGGCGCTTATTGTCTCAATTAATAGAATTAAAAAGAAACTTTGCAAAGCCAATTTTAATTGTAGAGGGAGAGGACCTTTACTCCCACAGAAACATACACCCAAATGCAATACGCGGAGTAATAGCAAGTATTGCAGTAGACCTTGGAATGCCAATGATTTGGACAAAAGATAGGCAAGAAACAGCTGCATTTCTATTTTCAATAGCTAAGAGAGAGCAAGAAGAGCAAAAAGTTGAAATTAGATTAAGAGGAGAAAAAAAGGCTATGACATTAGCTGAACAACAGCAATTTATAGTAGAAGGGTTACCAGGGATTTCAGCTGAGCTAGCCAAGCGCTTGCTTGAGAAGTTTGAAACAATTCGAAAAATAGTTAATGCTTCCCAAGAGGAGCTCAAAGAAGTCAAAGGAATAGGAGAAAGCAGGGCAAAAGAAATAGAAACAATGGTTACATCTAAGTATCAATCGGAAGAAAATGAGAATTAATTGGTAATTTCTATGGAGAAGGCAGCACAAGACATCAAAAAGGCAGCTGCTGATATTAAACAAGCAGCAACTGAACTGCTTGATGGGTTTAAAAAAACAGTATCCAATACGCCGCAATTTACTCTATATGCAACAATCGATTTTGAATATAGCCGTGAGAATGATATCCATCACGTTTTAATTACTTTTGACGGTTGCAATGGAGAAGAATTGTCTTTTCTTGCATCAAAGCTATTGCAATATTCGCCTGGCAAAGTTGATTATTGGGAGGTTTTTATTGAATATTTTGACCCAAAAACTGAGGAATGGAAAGAATATAGGTTTGAAGAAGCTGAAGAAGAATAATTACTTGAATTCTTGTACTCTTCTTAATACTTGAAGCAATAAATCCATGTTTTTTAATATCTCAGCAATTGCTTCGCTCTCGCGCTCTATCTTAAGTTGATTTGCTAACTCTCTAAGTTTTTCAGACAACACGCTTTCAAGCAGCTCAAGATCAACTTTTTCTGGGGCAGGTATTTTTGGACTTGGTGCAACTTCAGGCTTTGGTTTCTCTTCAATTGTAACTTTCTTACGGCAAGAAGGGCAGATTATTTCGCCTTGATATTCAAAAAGTGGGCTTCGACACTCCTTGCAATGATGCGCTAGCATCCGCCCGCCGGAGTACAATATTTCAACCATTTTCTCTAAATTTTGCTTTTCCATCGTCTAACCAAAAATTTTGGAATCGTACCTTGTATAATGAGTCCCATTCTAAAGAATATAACTACATCATAATTTATTTAATAATTCCCGCACCAGAACAAGTGGGGGTTACCGAAAGTATTAAACAATTCATCCATCAACTAAAAGCAGACAGTATTCTTGGCTTTAAATCAGGTGGTTCAATGCAGAAAATAAGCCCTAATGAAAAACTTAAACAAGTTGCTGAGGTTCTAGTTCAAATTGTCGAGGATACCTCAGTCCCCAGGAATATACGCAGGGCAGCAACGGAGGCACGAGATATACTTCTAAAAGAAGACCAATCGCCTGCCCTCAGGGCAAGCACGGTTATTACTATACTTGACGATATGGCTAACGACCCAAATATTCCAGTGCATGCGCGCACATTGGTCTGGAATGTAGCTAGTGAATTAGAGCCCATAGCGGTTGAAAAATGACTTTTTTCGCTTTATTTTGCTTAATAAACAAAATTTAATAATTTCGTTATTTTATTATATTATGTATAGTTTAAATAGTTATTTTTTAATACTAAACTTAATATTCCTGATCCGTGGAGTTGTTCAGTTGCCTAACCACACAAAATTGTTTGGCCAACAAATAACTGAAAAAATTCTGGCCATCACAAAATTAGTCGGAATTACTTCAGACAGAGAGCTTCACAAAATTTTCCAGACTATTTTTGGAAAAGTAAGCATCGAGACTTTTAAAAACCACATTGCAGAGGCCATTCAAACAAAAGATTTGATTGATGTGCCAAAGGATGTTTTAAAAAATATCCCATTTAAATCCAAAAGGTTCCTTTTGCTCGGACCTTCTGAAAGTGCTCCTAGCGATAAAGAGCTTTGGAAAAGTATTACAACACTTGGAATTACATATAGAGATCCTCTTGAATTTGTTGGTTGGGAAAAGTTAGCTGCTAAAAAGTGGCTTGCGCTAGAGCAGAAAATTAATGAGTTGAAGTCTCAATTACAAGGTGAATTAAGCCCTAAGTCAAAGCAAGCTATTGAAATAAAATATTTTGAATTAACTGTAGAATATCATCAACTTTCAAATTGGTTCTATGGAAAAATTGAAAACAATTCTAGAAAAGATTTGCTAAATATTTTAGAGACTTTAAAAGAACATTTTGATTCTCCTAAGTATATTATTTAGGTGGAATTTTGGTTTTTTCTGTTATGCTTGGATCTATCGGAATCTCTGCTCTTGATCGAATTGGTGCTCTCGATGCCTTCCAAAGAATTTCAGATGCTACATTGGTTGGTTTTTTAAATGAAATCTCTGAAAAATATCCTAACCTTGCTGAAAGATTACGGCCTAGAGCATGGGAAGAAAACAACTTGCGGGCTGAATTCTCAAAGGATGAGTTGATATTTGACGAGGCTGAACGGGCCCTGAAGACAAAATTTAAGCTTGAATTGCCTGAACGGCTGCTTGAGACATGGAGTGAAAAATATGAGTTCAAACCCGTCATTAAGGTTGAGACCCATTTGAGGCTTCAAACGGGCTTAATTGAAGTTTACTTGCCTATAAAATATAACATCATTATTGAGAGAATTGGGTATATGTTAGCGCATTATTTAAAAAATGACCCATTAGAATTTCGTAGGGTTCGATTTGATGAAACGCATTTAGATGGTTGGATTAACTGGGTAATGTTTAAAGAGCTAAGAAGCGCTAGATTTAAAGAGGTGCAAAAGGGAAATTTAAGGAATGTATATTTTAATGGATTTCAGTTAACTGAGGACCCGGACTATAAAGCATATAGAGAAAATAATTTCGGTCGGCTTCATGCTATTAGTTTTTTAGCTGAGACTTCTTTGGATAAAACTGTTGCAATTTCAATCAGCGGAGACAAGGGCAAAATCACGGTATTTACTGAAGATTTATCAGATGTTGAGCACGCAGTAGATCGAGCAGAAGAAATTCTAGCAATAAAAAATAAGAGAGAGAACAAGTTCAACTTCATTAAAAAATTATTTTTTAAATAAAATGCTTGCAAATACTCTCAGTCACCTTTTCCCTGCTGTTCGATCATCTAGGTCTAAATAAATTTCAAAAATTTTTTAGTTCACTTTTCAAAAATTGGCTCAACAACTTCATACGCTCGAAGTTTTCCCCTCGTTATTTTTTTCGAGAGTTCTTGGAGAAAACTCTCTCCTAAGTCATCATTCGAAACAACTAAAACGCTCTTTTGCAAGCGCTCGATTTCTAACCCAATATTCATTGCTCTTTGAATTGCTCGAAAAATTCGTGCTCGCTCTGCCCCGCTTTTACTGTCATATAAAATTAGTATTTTTGTTCTCAATTCATCATCACCCGTAACTAAAGTTATGGGCCAACTATGTTCGTTTAAACTGATAATCTTTTTCAGTATATTAGATTAAACGTAACTATAGTTACGCTTGGATCCAACCCCATAATTTCATGTGGAATCCAAATAATTTCGGATATTTTCCAATAGAAACATAACTAAAGTTACACTAAAAACAAGTAAAAACCATCATTGCACAGGAAATATAGGGGTGCGCACATAACTAAAGTTACGCTAAAATG
>JACRDV010000059.1 GCA_024860865.1 Methanobacteriota archaeon
TACCTTTGGAAAGATGTTTTAAAAGCAGTTTTTGTTCAATTTTTCTCATGTACTCAATGCGCGGATTTTGGTAATAAGTATCATATTCTAAAGCAAGCTTATCATAATACTCGCGCAAGCGCTTTTCCATAGCTTTTATATTACCTCGGGCATGGTTAACAAAGTAGTTCTTGTCGGTTCATCAAAGTCTTTGTTGCGATCAAGTTTGTAAAGATATCCGCTTACAGCGCTTTCAAGAGCTTCTTCATGGGTTATGAGCAAAATTTGGTTAACTAGTTTAGGCAAGTGATCACGTAATGTTGTAGCGAGATCTTCTATTGCATTTATATCAAGATTATGAGTAGGTTCATCGAGAACTAACCAACTTAAATTTTGGGCGAGTACAAGTGCAAAAGCAATTCGTAAAGCCAAGCAAGCTGTCGCGCGTTCTCCTCCGCTTGCACTTCCTTCAACATTAGTCCATCTGCCATTTCGATCTCTAAGTTGAAGAATGTAATCGCCTTTCCTGCCGCGCCCCTCATTCTCGACTGCTAAGCGCACGCTTGTGAAATCTTCATATGGATAAAGGTAATGCCAAATCTCGTCCATGACTTCATTTGTAGCTTCAACGAATCTTTCACGAAGGGCAGTCTGAGTGCATTCCAATGCTTTCTGGATCACTAATAGCGAGTCAATGGAAGCCGCAAGTTGATTGGTTTCTAGTCTATATCTTTCTAATGTGCTCTTTAATCCAAGTGATCTTTTCAATAGCTCTTTTTTCGCAGTTAATAATTTTTCCATTGAATTTACTTCTGTTTTAAGTTGTTGCTCCAACTCAATTAGTTTTCTAAATTGCATTTGAATTTTCGAGAAAGCCACTTCATCAAATTCAATTTGACTAATCTGTTCTAAAGTCTTCTCTAATTCTGATTTCCTATCCTTGAGTTTTAATTTTAATTTTAGAAAATTTTCAATATGGGTTAAGTTTTGTATCTCTTTTTGTTTAGATTCAATTGAGTTTTCAACTTTTTCTATTTCTTGTTCGATCTTATCGGTCTCATTAAGCTTTTGAGCTTTCAGGACTGCTAAACTTGAAAGTTCGTTATTAGCCTTTTGAAGGGATAGTTCAAGTTCAGGTAATTCTGACAATTTTTCTTCAATTTTTTCTATTGCTGAGAATTCACTTTGTAAAGCAAAAAGTTGTTCCTTAGCGCCAATAATTTGATTTTTTAGTTCATTAATTTTATACTGTAGCGTTTCAATCTGAATTGTTTTTTGCGCAATTAATTTCTCTTTTATCGCGGAAGGGAGCGGAGCATTACAGGTTGGGCATTCAGCTTTGGCTTTCTGAAGGCTAGTTACTCCATCTTTAAGCGTTTCAAATAAAGTTCGGTTGCTCTCAAGTTCGCCAATTAATCCTTGTATATTGTCGGTTAGTCTTTCAACTTCTTTAGCTAACTCTTTACTTGAGCTGTTTTTAAGTTTCTCTCTCAGTTCAACTCTCGCAGCAATTTCTTTTTTAGTTCGAGGTATTTCATTCTCTCCAAAGTACAAAATCTGGCTTGTAAATTTATTAACATCGGAGGTCAATGATTGTAGCATTTGTCGTTGAATTTTAATTTGTTTTTTCAACTCATCAATCTCAGAAGTTAAACCTACAATTTGGTCATTAACATGCTCAAGTGTTAAATCTGGGTCGATTTCGATATTATATGCATTAATCTCTCCGGTTAATTCATCTATTTGATATGATAGAGATCTGTTCCTTTCTTGAAGAATTTGCAATTGAGTAGCTTGTTGTTTAAGTCGATCAATTTCTTTTTCAAGTTGAATTAGCTTTGGTTCAAGTTCTTCGAGTGCTTTCATTTTATCTTTTTGCTCGTTCGAGAGCGAGAGCAGTTCTTTTTCAAGTTGAGGGATTTTTAGGATGTTTTCGTCTTTTTCTAGCTCTCGAAGAAGTAACTCTCTTGCTACTTTTCTTTCTTGAAGTTGATTGGCAATACCTCCAATGCCTTTTCTAGCTGTTTCAACGCGATCGAGCCTCAGCAACTGGTCGATTTTATTTATGCGGTCTCCTTTTGGAATTTCAAGAAAGTAATCGAGCTGATTTTGCTCAGCATAAACTGCCCTGGTAAACAGCTCATATTCCATTCTCAGTAGATGTTCAATATACTCAGTAACTTTTTCTGAGTTGGGGCCTTCAAGCAATTGGTTCGTCATTTTCAATCGCAACTCAGAAAGTAATGTTTTATCCCTTGTTAACCTTCGTTTTACTGTATATTCTTGGCTATCTGGGGCAATGAAATCAAGTTCGATATCCGCATATTTTTGTTCTTTTGGTTTATTCATTATTATATCGCCTAATCGAATTTTTCGCTGCTGTAAGTCAGGAAAAGTTCCATAAAGTGCAAAGGTAACAGCATTCATTACTGCTGTTTTTCCCGATCCCATGATCCCTATCAGAGCATTTGTTCCGGAACTAAACTTAAGTTCAGTTTTCGCATGGCATTTCCAATTTAAAAGCCGTAAACTTGTGATCAAGTTTCGACACCATTTATCTGTTTAATCGAAGTCAGCAGCTGAGAATCTAACCTTTTTTCGAGGTCATTCAGCACTATTTGAAGTGCTTCTTCAGTCTTTCCTTCTGAAAGCAAGGCAAAGAGTTTTTCAACATCATATATGCCGTTATAACCAAGTTTAGTAAGATTTTCTTTAAGGAGCTCTAAGCCCATTTCTTCAACTGAAAGCCTTCGTTCTCTAATCTCTTGCAGGATTTTAATTTTCTCTGAAAGTTCAGGAGCAACAAGTTTCTCTTTATTGACTGAAATTATTGCATGGGATTTATATCCTTCAATCAGTTGATGTAAACCAACATCATTTTTTCCAAATCCCTTGGCGAGAGAGCCAGTTAATTTAAGTCTTATAAGAGGAATCTTGCTCTGATTTTCTCTGGGCCTTTGTAACAATTCTTTAACTTTTAACTCGCAAGTTTTTAAAACTTCATTTGGAGTCGCTTGATTAAAGGATATCGTCTCATGGAAAAAGTCGCGCAATTTGTTGAGTTTAATAAATTCTATTTTATTTTGTTTATCAATGTCTATGACAAAGAAACCTTTTGATATTTTAGCTTCTTGTTCAGTTAATTGTGTTCTTAAAGTACCTCCTGGAAAAACTATTGGAGTGCCAGTTTTTGGGTGTTTCTCTTTAATAGGGAGATGGATATGTCCACAAACTATTAAATCAAAACCTGTTGGCAAGTCTTCAAGTGCCAGAGTAGGTTCTTCCTCGTTGGAATATATATACGGTTGAATTGATTGATGTAGCAGAAGGATATTAATCGCATTTTCAATCGGCTTTGGACTCCATGTTTGGAGTACAATTTTTGCATAGTGTTCTGGGACATTGCTCATTCCATGAAGTGCAATTTTAGTTCCGTTTAAGCTCAAAAGAATTGAATTACAATGAAGATGAGTGAGGAATCCAGCTGATTCAAG
Organism: Methanobacteriota archaeon; assembly: GCA_024860865.1. Taxonomy (GTDB): domain Archaea; phylum JACRDV01; class JACRDV01; order JACRDV01; family JACRDV01; genus JACRDV01. Next base: position 3,474 of record JACRDV010000059.1, read on the forward strand.
TGTTTGAATTGGATTAATAGTATTTTTTATTCGACGTTCATGATTCCCATGTAAAGCAAAGATTGGAATTCCAAAAAATGCAAGCTGAGATACTTCATCGAGATTTTTCCTAGATGTGGAAATAATTTTAATAGCATTAGTTTTTTCAACCAATGTCTTACTTAGGATTTTCATCGCGCGAATTAGAATTTCTGGAGGGGGTAATCGGCTATCAAAAAGGTCTCCGGTTAGTATTATTAGATCCGATTTTTCTTGGATCGATTTTTCGATAGCTTCTAATGCCTGTTCAAATGAATCTTCTTGTCTAGGGGTATTCCAACCAAACCCCAAATGAAAATCAGATAAAACAGCAATTCGGACCATTTTCTAACCTGTCGGGAGGCTTAAAAAGTTGGTTTGAATTTGTTGGGATTGTGAAAATAAGAGATAGCGATTTTTTTAATTCTGCTAATTTTTCCCATACTTCTCCAATTGCCAATCCTTCTCCTCACTTTAAAGAGCTACTTTTTTCTTTATTTTCAGAAATCTCTGATTCCCTCTTCACATATCTTGAAAATAGCTTCCCCCTCAGGTAGTGCTGGGTGATCAACCAATCTTGCAATTCTCTTTCCGCCTTTGCTTTTCCGCAGGTAAAGTCGAGCAGTTGATTGGTGAGCTAAGATATGGCCGCCGATTGGGGCAGTAGGGTCTCCAAAGAAAATATCAGGTCGCGCAAGAACTTGATTAGTTACAAAAACGGCCATATCGTAGATGTCAGCTAGTTTGTGAATTGTTGCTAAGTGTCGGCCAAGTCTTTGCTGCCTTTCTGCCAGCATACTTCGGCCGGTATATTCTCCTCTAAACTTTGAAGTCAAAGAATCGATGACTAAGAGTTTTACGTTATGAGATTTAATCAGCTCTTCAGCTTTTTCAGTCAACAAAACTTGGTGATCTGAACTATAAGCGCGGGCTACAAAGATGTTTTTCAATATAGTGTTTGGATCGAGTCCAATTGCAGTTACCATTTGAGCTAATCGTTCGGGTCTGAACGTGCCCTCTGTATCGATGTAGATAGCAGTTGCTTCTAATCCCCCCTCTTTTTTTGGAAGTTGAACATTAACCGCAAGTTGGTGCGCAATCTGGGTCTTACCAGAGCCGTATTCACCGTAAACTTCTGTTATTGCTTGAGTTTCAATTCCTCCTCCAACTAACTCATCTAAAGCCTTGCTCCCTGTGTATAGTCTACCAATAGCCTTTCGCTTTTCGAGGAACTCATCTCCTCGGATAAATCCCATATCAAAGGCTTCTCTTGCAGCTTGAATAATTTTTAAAGCTGTAGCTTCACCAATTTCTGAAATTTCCATTAATTCAGCTGGAGTTGCAACTGCGACTGATTCAACATTAATGTAACCTGCAGCAATGAGTTTTTCAGCGGTAGCAGGCCCGACTCCGGGCAAGTCGTCAATTCTATTTATTTTTGGCATCGGTAACTTCTCCTCCATTCCAAACTTCAATTAAGTGCTTGAGAGCTTGAGCACGGACATGTGTATTTTTGAACTTATAAATTTTGATCCTACCAAATTCTTTTTTTTCAACCAACTCTGCTTTTTCAAGAGCTCCTAAATGACTAATTGTAGTTGAATGATTGAGCTCGGCAAGCTCAGCAATTTTTGATATGTTAAGCTCTCCTTGTTCAGCGAGAATTCGAATAATTTTTACACGACCTCTTGAGTTTAGCACGTCTTCAACCATCATTTTTTTATCCATTCTTACCCTCCAAAAGCAATTGCGTAAGTTTTTGTTCAAGAACTGCTGCTGGCACATCAGGCAGGCTTATTTGACTGCTGTTTCCGCGTTTACCTTCCCCTGTGAGTGCTGTTGTGATAATCCCATTTTTCTCGAGTTCCTTAAGGTATTCCCAAACTTGTGTATGAGATCTCGGCGTTTCATTATATTCCTCACAAACTACTCTATAAGAACCAATGATCTCTCCTGTAAAGGCATAAGCTCGCTTTGTATTTTTTAGATAGCGCACAATAGTGAGCAAAAGCAATTTTTCTTGAAAATCGAGTTCGCGCAAAATTTCTTCTCTAATCTCAGGATGAGTTTCAGCTTTTGCCTGGCGGACATATTCTGGCAAAACCAAAGTTGAACTGAATCCGTCAGCAAGTTTTCCAGCGCGCCAAAGTAGCTCAAGTGCATATCTAGCATCTCCCCATTCTGAAGCTATATCAGCTATTAGCGGGAGCACATCTCCGTGCAATACTCCTAAATGAAATGCTTCTTCAGCTCTAAATTTTAGAATGTCTTGAAGTTGGCTCGCATTATACTTTTGTAAGTAAACTATGTTCTCTTTAAGAGTGCTCAGTGTTGCTAAATCTAATCCTTGCCTAAAAGCTAAGTCTCGGACAATTCCTATTAGAGAAAGCCTTTGTTTAGTTAACCTAGAAGTCTCTGCACTTCTACATAAGGTATAGACTAAGTCTGGACCATTTCTTGAAACAAAATAATCGAGCTCATCGAGTGCTAAAATTAAAAATCGATTTTGGGATTCAAAATAATCTAATAATGTATCTAGCAATTCTTCGACTGAATAACCCCTGGTTTGAATAGTCGGAATAAATGTTTTGAGTATAGAATGCATGACTGAAAAAGTTGTTTTCCATTGGCGGCAGTTGGTATGAACATAATCGATTTTAATGTTTCTGCGCTGTGCAACTTTTGTGAATTCTTCACCAAATTTTTTTGCAACAACTGTTTTGCCGGTTCCAATGCTTCCAGTAATTAAAGCTATTTGTGAGACTTCTTTTTCGATCAATGCTTTGAAAATTTGAGCGAGTTGTCTTTGTTCTTTTTCGCGATGAGGAAGTTGGGGAGGAATATAATCTGATGAGAGTTTGCTTTCATCTCTGAAAACAGTTGGGCGGCTCAGCTCTTCTTCGACTATGTCAATCATAGCAACCGAATTAATTAGAAACTCGGACAGTTATATTATTTTCGTTTTTTGTACGATTAAAAATACAAAGAGGGAGAGGGGTGACCGGAAGTATTCCGAACTTACATCCACTTGGCAATTAATAAATCGAAAAATTTGTGACCTTTTATCCGGCGGAAAGGCTTAGTTGAGATCTAAGAAATCAAAGGCCAAACCCAATAATTGTAATAGAATCAAGTGCACGGCTATGAAGCCATTAACACCTTAGGGAAGATGATGGAGCAATTACCCAAGTAGCTTTTTTGCTATTAAATAAGTGGTCATTTAGAAAGATGTACAACAAAACTAATCTATCGCTGCTTTCTTAGTTTTTTCGATTTTTTTACTGTACTGCCCACAAGATGGACAAAAAGCATCAATATTTGCCATTCTAGCACCACAGAAAGAACAGAACTTTATTACTGGAGCATGAGTCTGAGTCGGAAGAGTAGGGGTTAAAGGAGCTGGCTTACGAGTTACAGCTATTTCTCCTAAAATTACAGCTATTCCTCCTATTAATGCTATAGCGGACAAAAATAGAAATATTAAAAATATCGACCAACCAAAAAGAGAATATATCCCACCTGGTCCAGATGTATAAAAATCAACGAGCGAAATAATTCCAAGTATTCCTACAGCAAGTAGAACCGAGGCAATAGCTATATCAGAAGCTTTAATAGAGACCCCCTCAAAGATGGCGATGTTATAAGTTATTTGTTATAATTGAAAATTATCAAGCTTTTGAATTGAAACTATGTCTGACAGCACTTTCTTGAAATTAATCTAAATGGCTTTTTGGTATTCTTTTTTGGATAATTATCACTTAACAAAAACAGGACTAAGTTCATTACTCTGAGCAAGTGGGCATCTTTGTTTAAACTTAATATTTACTGTTAGCAAGGAGATAAGTTACTATGGATAGTATAATCTATCAAAAATCACGACTTTTGTAGTTAGGCGATTAGATTAAAGCAACTCTAACATTGATGATGAAATAAAACGCTATTATTATTAGCGCAGCAGTATAAACTAACAAGAACAGAATTAAATA
>JACRDV010000060.1 GCA_024860865.1 Methanobacteriota archaeon
GCTGCTTCATGGCACTTAATTGTGTCTCCACTTAAAATCATTTTGTATTTCCTTGCCATGTTTAAATAAATTACATGCTGAAAAAAATCATACGTGAGTTGACAGTACATCAATTTTATAAAATCTTTCGCAAGAATACATCTTTGCTTTAGCTGAGTGATGAATTGCGATTAGCTACCCAAAGAGGTAGCGCTTTTTCTTTGCTACTTTCTTTGAAGAAAAAGAAAGTAGATAAAAGTTTCTTTGGTTCTTTCTTTTCAAAGAAAGAACGAATCGAAATTAATTTTTGAAACTAAATAATAAAATTGGATTGGAGGTGTTTTGAATGGAACTCCAATCCAACAACCACTCTTTTGGCGAGGCAAACTTCCACATAGTGTTTTGCCCAAAATATCGCCATAAGATTTTTGAAAATGAAGAGGTAAATAAAGCCTGCGAAATGTTCCTCAAAGAAGCTGCAGAGAGGCATGGGATCAGAGTCCGAGCTTTAAAAGTAATAAAAGACCATGTGCATGGATTCATAACAACAAAGCCAAGCCAGTCGGTCTCATGGGCAGTTCATAAGCTGAAGGGATATTCAGCATATAAGCTTTTCAGAGAATTTCCATGGCTTAGGATCGAGCATTTTAGGAGAGGACACTTTTGGTCTGATGGCTATTTCTATAGATCAGTTGGAAGTACAACTGACAAAGCAGTTGAATTCTACATAAAACTGAGCCAGGACGAAGAAAATAGAAAGAAATACTATTCTCAAGTTGGAAAAGAAGAAATCGAGCTAGTTAAAAATCCATCAAAAGGTAGTTATGCAACAAAGCAACTTCCACCATTATTCTTCTAAGCCACTTTGAACCCTTTTTTGTTATATATCCAGTTAAATTTTTTCCACCTGATTGGTAAACGCTTGGAGCTAAACCAGACCAGCTAGTCAGCTTCTTTTGATTTGGAAACCTTTTAGGATCTCCAATTTCAGCAATTATTGTTGGAGCAGAATTTTTTCCTATCCCTGGAACCTTGCAGAGAATCTTAAGCTGTTTTTTGCAAACTAACTTTGCAATTGCAGCTTCAATTTCCTTTATTTTTTCATCAATAGCTTTTATCATTTCAATGCATTCTTTTAAAATGAAAACATCTACTTTGCTCAGCTCTCCCCTTATTGCCTTTATTATCTCCTCTTTCTTCTTTTTTATCCTGCCATTTCTTTCAACTATTTCCTCTATTTTCTCTCCTTGCATTATCCCTTGCAATATTTCTAATCCAGATTTTCCAAAAATATCATCTAGAACGCTTGCCAATTTGATGTTTGTCCTCTCCAATACTTTGTGAATTCTATTTTTGAATGCTGTTCTATTCTGAACTAGTTTAGCTCTAAGCCTTGTTAATTCTCTCAGCTCTCTGATCTTTTTCTTTGGAATGTAAGAAGGCTTGATTAAATTGTTTTTTAGGAGTTGAGCAATCCATTCTGAGTCTAAAGTATCTGTTTTTCTTCCAGGAATGCTTTTTATCTGATAAGAATTTGCAATTATGACTTTAAAACCTTCTTCTAAAGCAACGTATAAAGGAACCCAATAAACTCCTGAGCTTTCCATTGCAACTTTTTTGCATTTGTTTTCTTTCAGCCATTCTTTTAGAGCCAGTATTCCCTCTGTGTTGTTTTCGAACCTTCTTGTTTCTTTTTCACTGCTGAGCAAAGTGGCTATAAAAAAATCTTTGTGTACATCTAGGCCGCAAAATTTATTGCCCATTAAACCACCTTTTAATTTGTGTGCAGAGAAGCCTTTGTTTAGAATCAAGTTGCTATTCGGGCTCTAGGCCCATTAATCTAAACGAAAGGCAAGCCACGTTTTTTCTTGGGGATCAAAGTCCCAAACGCAAAACCGGCCTTTCTCTGCACACTAAAAGAAGTTGGGAAACAGCAGCAAAATCTTTCTCATTTATTTTTTCTAACGGCGCAGCCGATGTAGCGTTTTTTTGAGACTACTTATTAGAGCCCAAAATGGCCGTTAAGTCTACTTTTGCACTCATTTTTTCAGCCGAGAATAGAAATACCATCAGAGCTTGACTTGTCAAAAAATTTTATCTCAATGGCTCAGTAAAGTTTAAGAATTTCCATCTTTTCTGACTGTATTCTGACGTACGTTGGACAATTTCTTTCAAAAAGTTAGAAAATTGAATTTGAAAAAAACGCAAAACTTTAGTAATATTTTAAAACTATTGGAAATTTTAGCTTTTGTTTATGTAGCCCAGTAAACCAGATTTTGATGTTTAACATTACTACTTTTGATGCTAGAGGCTAACGGAGAATATGCGCCAGGTATATTGCCAAAAAAATTGCTACTGAAATAATTAAACCAGCCACAAGTATATCAAGCAGCACAGATGGGCGATAGTAAACATCTGCTTCAATTTGACGTTTAATCATCAAAAATCGATATGCCGCCAACAGCATTATTATAGCCCCAACAATAACCAATGCAATCCCTAGAATACTTGGAATATCCATTGAAGGTGTAGGTGGAAGTTTTTTTATCCCACCTAGGATCGCAAGTTGTTGAAGGAATATATCAAACCTTTCTATTATAAAACCAAAAGCCATAATAGCTACACTTGTGCGCACCCAAGCCAAAAAAGTACGTTCATTAGCGAAGTGCACCCTTCGATGAAAATGCACTTCCTCTACTCTTTTCCCTGCTTCAGAGTCCATAATAGATAAAGAATTTTCTCCAATAATAAAGTTTTTTAAAATAAAATAGTAAATCACGTAAGCAGCCAGCCTCAAATTTATCTTCCAATGGGACTCATATTTCTTAAAAATCAGATATTTATCGCCTCCATGAGAGTTTGGAATATTTGAATTCAAACATAAAAAATCTCGAGGTAAAAAAATTTCATTCATCAAATAACTGACGTGTTTTTTTATGAAGGATTGGAAAAACTTTGTAATAAAATTGGAATGAGTTAGGAATGAGTTAGGAAAAACTGTTGGAAAATGCTTAATTCCATCTTAGAATCTATTTTTCTAGTAAGAACAGGGGATGTGCTATGACTTTAATTGTTATTCCGATTAATGGTTCTAGACTCTCTATGAATGCTGCCAAACAAGCAATCAGTTGGGCAAAAGTTGTAAAAAAGTCAAATGATGTTGATATCGCTCTAACAGCTCTATATGTTGTTAATGCCGCTTTAGTTGAGCATGCAGCTAGTGCTCCAAGGGGATTTTTCGATGCTACTTTTTTGAAGGGAGAAATAACAAAGAGAGCAGAAGATAATGCAAGAGAACATCTCGAAAAAATCAAAGAAATAGGCGAAAAAGAAGGGATTAAAGTAGAGACTAAGATTAGGTATGGAGACCCTGTGGCGGAGATAGTGAAAGAAGCTGCAGAGTCTAAAGCTTACATGATAATGATGGGTTCCCACGAAAGGACTAGTTTAAGTGAATTATTTTTTGGAAATCTAACTGAAGACGTTGCTAAAAAAGCACCTTGCCCGGTTGTAGCAATTGGTATCAGCAAATCTAAAGTTCATGTGCCTAATCTGAGGGTTTTGCCTTTTGGTTTTTCATTTAAAAACATCGAAATATGAAGGGAATAAAAATGGAAGCGAAAAATGTTGCTATATCTATTTTACTTGGTGTCGCTACTTTCACTGTGTACGTGGCAGTATTCTCTTACATCAACTTAATCAATAAAATTCTCTTAGGTAAACCAACGGCAATTGGCCTTGTTGGCATAGTTGTGATTGTAGCCTTCTTGTATGGGGTTACAGTATCGCACGTTTTGAGATTAATTAACATAGAGCCTAAACATTAGGTGAATAAAAATGCTTGAAGGAGTACCTGCTATAGCTAATGAAGTAATAAAATTCATAGACATTAACACTTCATCAGTTCTAGTTCTGATCATTTTAGGTTTTATAGGTGGAACATTAAGCGGTTTTTTAGGAAGTGGGGGGGCATTCATTTTAACTCCTGGTATGATGTCTCTCGGTGTGCCTGGAATATTGGCTGTGGGTAGTAACCTAACCCACAAATTTGGAAAAGCATTAGTAGGGGCAAGAAAACACGGTGAATTAGGAAACATAGATGCAAAATTAGGACTTTCAATGATAATAGGCCTTCTCAGCGGAGTGCAAGCCGCGGTATACATAAATGAAATGATTTTCAAATCTTTAGGGAAGGCCGGCTCAGACCTATATATAAGTATAATTTTTGTGAGCGTTCTTTCTGTTTTGGCTTTATTTATACTAAAAGATGTTAGAAAAACAAAATTAGGTAATGTAAAAGAGACTGCTAGAACAAAAATTGCAGAAAGATTTCAAAAAATTCGTATTCCCCCTATAATCAATTTCAAAGTAGCAAATACTACAGTATCCCTCTGGGTTGTGCTATTCATTGGATTAGCTACAGGATATCTTGCAGGAACAATAGGTGTTGGTGGTTTTATTGGAGTTCCAGCTATGATTTACATGCTAGGTGTACCTACTACCATAGCTGCTGGGACGGAACTATTTTTGGCGGTATTTTCCGGAGCTTTTGGAGCTTTTTCATATGCATTAAATGGATTTGTTGATATTAGGCTAGTTCTACTTCTATATCTAGGTTCTATAGTTGGTGTACAAGTTGGAGCAATAGCAACGAAAATTGTTAATGGAACTCAGATTCGACTTGTCCTTGCAATAGTTATCGGTCTATCTGCATTAAACAGAGCGATTGCTATACCTACTTACTTGAGTGATTTAAATTATTTAACGATTAACTCCAACCTCGCTTACTTACTAAGTGTGGCCAGTTCTTTTCTATTATTCACAGGGGCAATTTCTGGGGTAATAATAATCTTCATTTCGATGAAGCAATCGCAAATGATGAAGTATACAACCATAGGGAGGACTCTCCCATGAAAAGTATTGAGAATAATCCTATATTAGTGGCTACGGACGGCTCAGAATACAGTGATGCGGCAGTCGCCCATGCCGTTAAACTTGCAAGCTCTTGGGGTAAAAAACTGATTGCACTTTATGTTGCTAGTATTTCTGCAGAGGTTAGCATGCAAACAAAAATATGGGAGAACCTTAGAGAAATTTTTATGGATGAAGGGAAAAAGGCGCTCGCTAAAGCAAAGGAGTATGCCCAAAAAGAGGGTGTAGAGATTGAAACCAGAATAGTAGAAGGTGTTCCCTGGGAGAAAATTATTGAAGTAGCTAAGGAAGAGAAAGTTGATATGATAGTAATGGGAAGTCACGGTCATACGCGCATAAAAGACTTCCTCTTAGGAAGTGTCGCTGAGAGAGTGATCGGTGGAACGCCGTGTCCAGTTGTTATAGTAAGAAAAAACGAATTAAAGAAATAACAAAAGTTTAAAGAATATAAATTTTAAAATTTTGATTTAATCAGTTTTGTTTGATGGATTTATAACTTTTTGCAAGTTCTTTGTTTACCTTAACTACTTCTTCATTAAAATCCTTTAAAATTTTTGAAACTTTCATAAGTTTTTTTATTCCTTCTGAGAATCTATTAAACTTCTAGGTGGAACAAATTTTTCATCTGGTATTTCTACACCGATAACGGTAGAATTGTGGGAAACAAAACAGTTCTTTCCTATTTTTAATTTCAGAATGACTGAATTGAAACCAATAAAAGAATTATCTCCAATCTCACAAGGTCCATGAACTACTGCTCCATGAGCAAGACTACAATTTTTACCAATTTTCACAGATGTGCCCTTTAAAGCATGAATGATAACACAATCTTGTACATTCGATCCCTCTCCAATTATTATTGGAAAACCCTCGTCTGCTCTTATGACTGCATTTGGGCAGATCATTACTTCTCTACCGATCCTGATATCTCCAATTATGACTGCTGTTTTATCCACGAAAGCTGTCCTACCAACTTTTGGATTAATTCGATTTTTATTCCACGATGTAACAGGATTCTCTCTTAACAAAAAGCTACCACTATCTAGTAGATTTAAAAAATTTAGCAGATTATTCTCGAATAACAAGCACAGGGCAAGGCGCGCGTCTAGAAACTTTATCAGCAACACTGCCAATAAAAGCGCGGCTTAACCCTTTTAATCCTTTAGATCCCATCACGATAACTTCACAAAAAGTATCTTCAGCTTCTCTAATTATTTCTTCTGCAGGATTGCCTTTTCTTATCTTTGTATCTACTCTAATTCCTTCTTTCTCTGCTTTTTCTTTTACATCACCTAGAATTTCTTCTCCTTTTTTCATTAGTGCTTGTTCTATATATTCATGAAAAGGAACTGTAGTATTATTAGTTTTAACCGGAACGGTTACTCGATGCGAGCGTATACGTGCACTGAACTCCGGGTCAATAACATATAATGCTTCTAACCTAGATCCGAATTTTTTTGCTATTTCAATTGCATGATCCTCTGCTTTCCTCGCAGAAGGTGAGCCATCAGTCGCAAGTAGAATTTTTTTATACAAATCAATACCCCATCAAATCCAATTTCTTAGCTCCTTTGATAAATTTAACTAATACCTATATTATCCATATTAAAACAAATAATATATGCGAAACAGCAACAGTAAAAATCATAAAAGGCATGCCCATTCTTGTAAATTCTTTGAATGTAATTGGCTTTCCTAGTTTATCACAAATCCCGGCTACCACAACATTTGCTGATGCCCCAATTAGAGTTCCGTTGCCTCCCAAACATACTCCAAGTGCTAATGCCCACCAGAGGGGTGCTATCGGTAAACCTGTGGTTTCAGATAGTGAATAAACTAATGGGATCATAGCTGCAGTAATTGGAATGTTATCAACTATTGCGGAAGCAAAAGCCATGGTCCAAATAATCACTCCCGTAGCTAAAAGTAAATTATTCCCTACCACATTAGCAACAGCATTTGCCATAATAGTTATCAAACCAACTTTTTCAGCTCCACCTACAACTACAAACAATCCTGCGAAAAATAATAAAACAGGCCACTCAACATGGTGAAGAAGTTCAACTATATTTGGCCTTATGCCCTTTGTGATTACAAGTAAGAATGCCGCACCAGTTAATGCAATTATACCTATGCCCAAACCGAGTTGCTTTTGAAAAATAAACATCCCAATTACTAAACCTAAAGCGAATAAACACCTCCAAAGTAAACTTTTATTAGTGATTTTTCCTTCTTCAGATAGCCCTGTTATTACATCCGAATTGATTTTTTGTTTTATAGCGCCTCTAGATATATATCGAAATGCAGGAATTGAAGCTAGCATTACAACTATAATAATTGGAGCAAGAGTTGGCTTGCCCTGATACCATATGAAATCCATAAATGTCAAATGAGCTGCTGAAGCAATCATCACATTTGGGGGATCTCCTACTAATGTTGCTGTTCCGCCAACATTCGAAGCTAAAGCTTGAGTGATTAAAAATGGTGCAGGGTTAAAACCCAATATAGCCGATATTTCAATTAAGGGTGGAGTAATTAATAAAACCGTTGTGACATTATCAATAAAAGCCGAAATTACAGCAGTAACAATCGCAAATAGAATCAGTACTTTCCACAAATCGCCTTTTGTTGTTTTTATTATCTTCACTCCTAACCAACTAAATGCACCAGTTCTTGCTAACACAGCAACAATAATCATCATTCCTAATAAAAGTCCAATTACTTCAAAATCGATAGCCTCTATTGCTTCATCCCAAGTTAAAAATCCCAGTTTCCATCCAACCAAAAACATCAGTACAGCGCCAGTTAGAGCAGCTGTAGTTCTATGATAGATTTCAAACATGATTGCAAGGTATGTTCCTGCAAAGACCAACCCAGCAAGTAACAATGCTAAGTTTATCTCCATAAATTTCA
>JACRDV010000062.1 GCA_024860865.1 Methanobacteriota archaeon
TATAAGGATAAAACGAGAAAAACTTATAAGAAACAAATTCTATGAAAAGGCATTTGCTTCTAAATATTATGCTCATGAAATGAAGATTAAATTTGAATCGGGTGTTACCTTGCCCAATGATTCACAACCCAAGAGAGGAACTCTCCTTTCTTATATATTGGTAGGGATTGTTAGCAGTTTGATAGGCGGAGCTTTAGTCCTTGGAATATTTGGATATTATTATGTCAGCAATATAGATCAAAAAATTACTGCCCTGCAAAAGAGCGTTGAAGGATTGAAAAGTCAAATAGTATTAGAAGGAATCACGGGAGGTACGGATGAACAGACTATTATAAACGCCTATAATAAGGTTGCGCCATATGTTGTGCACAGTACTTCAACTGTTTTCACTAGGACTTTTTTCATGGAGCTCGTTCCCATAGAGGGAGTTGGTTCTGGAGTAATTGTTAGCCCTGAAGGATATATTTTAACTAACGAACATGTAGTGAAAAATGCCGATTCAGTTAGAGTTACTCTTACCGATGGAAAAGAGGTTTATGCAAGTTTAATTGGAACTGATTCAAAATCTGACATAGCTGTGATTAAAATTAATGGAACTGGCTTTAATTTAAGCGCAGTTCCTTTAGGGAACTCTGATTTAGTTGTAGTAGGAATGCGCGCTATAGCAATCGGAAATCCATTTGGTCTAGATCGAACTGTAACTGTAGGAGTTGTTAGTGCTCTAAACCGATCTATGGAAACTGATGAAGGCGAAATAATCTCAGGTCTTATTCAAACAGATGCCCCAATTAACCCAGGAAATTCTGGAGGTCCTCTTGTAAATTCCCATGGAGAGGTTATTGGCATTAACACTGCCATTATTTCGCCAATTCGAGGATCTGTTGGAATCGGATTTGCTATTCCAATAAATAAAGCAAAGCAAGTTATGGATGAACTAATTCAAAAAGGAAAATATAAACCTGCTCAGCCTTGGTTGGGAATCTATGGCATCGACTTAACCCAAGATCTTAGTAAAGCTTTAGACTTACCTGTAAACGAGGGCGCTTTAATAACAGCTGTAGTTCCAAGTGGACCTGCTGATAAAGTTGGACTAAAAGGAGGAAAGGAACAAGTAATTATCGGCGGCCGAGTTGTTGCCATTGGTGGCGATGTGATAATTGAATTTAATGGCAAAAAAGTCAAGTCTATGAAAGATCTTATTCAGTATATTAACGAACATAAGGTTGGAGATGAAATAGAAGTTAGCTATATTCGCGACGGAAAGAAAAACTTCACAAAAGTTACCTTAGGTAGGAAGCTCTAACTGTATACTCCAAAAAACTCGGCTTATATACAGGCGTATACACAAAAATTAAAATAAACAAATTTTATTTTTTAAATAGTGAAGTTTTATGAAAATTTTGAATGATCAAAGTGGACAGGCTGCACTTGAATATATGTTAATGGTTGCTACAGCTTTAGCAATTGTATCAGTAGTCGTATCTAACCTCAGAGTTTACTCTGCAGCTGCTGCTCAGGTGGCAGTAAAAAAATTCCAGAATGCGACTAAATTAATTTATGAAATTTGATCATTTTTTCTAAATGTGTCTCATAGTCTAACGCTTTTACTGGATAGGATAAGTAGGCATACCTGTTTTATCTAAAATTATTTTTGCTATTTCAATTGTTTTATTAATTATGGGTGTAGAGTCAGGTCCAATCATAATTATAAATTTCTTGTTTGCCCAAATGGCGTGAATTGCATTACTGAAAAAAAAGCTACCGTAATAAACGTCATATCCATCTATACTAATTTCCCTTAGGGCACTAAGAGCAGACATATTTTTTACCACTTTTTCTGCTACCTCTGTGGATTTACATTCTAAAATATGAATAAAACCTGTGTTGTTGCTGCTATCCCTAATTCTAATAAATCTACCATCAGAAATAGTTGTATTTTTACCATATGCTATTGAAATAATTTCATCCATTCTCTCTTTAAACATTGAAACTTGTGTGTAGGCTCCAATTCCCTCCATTGTTATCCCAGATGGAAGTTCATCTCTAGCAATAACAAAGTCATTAACAGATTCTGGACCTTTCGCTCGCATTGCAACTACTTTCCTATTCTCAATATGGGTTCGCTTAGTTTGATCTCGATCTGAACCGGCCAATATTATTATTACCTGCCCAGTAACCCAGACGTTTGTCTTAACATACATCTTGCGATTACCTCTAGTTCTGAGATAATTTTGTTCATCTGAGAACAAAGCCTGTCTAACGATATCCCCAGTGCCATTGTAAGCGTCCGGTCCACCTAAAATAATAATAAACTTCTCTGTTTGATAATTAGGAAAGTCTGCAGCTGTTATACGAATGACATCAATTCCTTGATTTCTTAAAAAGCCAAAGAAATCTAAAGCCATGTTATAATCAATTAGGTTTGATATTACAACAATTTTGGGTGCTGCGGCACTAGTGAGAGATGCGCCACAAAGCAAAAGTAAGGTTAGAGTAACAAAAACTGATTTTTGCATAAGAAATAGAATCTTCCCTATTAATATAAATTTTTTTAATTTTAATTGCTTGTCCGACACTAGTCTTAACTAAACTTAAATCGATTCGGGATTAAATTATGAATGCAAATTTCAATGGTGATATAGTGGGAAAGAAACCATTATGTTTTAAGCAGTACTCTAAACAATCATTTTTATATCCAGAAGTATGCGAACTATGCCACATTGTTGATGCATGTGAAAAAGCCGAGATAAATGAAAGAAAAAAGAAGTATCTTGTCGCAAGAGAAAAAGTATTAACAATGCTATTAGCATTATTTGGAGTCTTAACTTTTCTTCAATATTATCCCATAGCAGTATTTTTAGGGATGTTTGTAATGATGTACTGCTATGTCATGTATAAGAAAGGTTTGCATGTGAATTGGGAAACTAGCCGCATTAAAATGACTAAATAAAGTATTTTTAGAAACAGAGAAGTTTTTTGAAAAATTTTGGAAAAAGAAAAAATGGACGTGACACAAGCTAGTCTTTTTACTTTTACTGCATGTACTGGATTTGGATATAGTAAAACATTTAATCCAGTAAATAGACAAATAGAAACCGGCTAACAACCATTTTCTCTATGATGAGGTGAACCTGCGTCTGAAATATGATGATTGCTTACCTCTGATGAGGAAATTTATCCACTTCTTTAAATGACTTAAAAATCTATTTTGAATTTTTCTCTGGCAATTTCCTCTAATCTTTCTATTTCATTTTCCTAAAACCGATGTAGATTCCACCGAATTTCCCGCCAACCCAAGTCCTCTTTTTTATGTTTAGGTAAATTCTTTTACTTTAGAAAGAACGCCAATTAAATCGCTTTTAATTTCATGTTCCCAAATGATTAGTGTTTTATATCCATATCTACTAAAAAAATTTTTTCTATCGTTCTCTTCTTCAGCTTTATGGTAGAAATCTCCAAATAATTCGATAACTTTCTTTTGTCCATTGATATTAATGAAATCAGGACACTTTCCATTAATTGAGATAGCCCCATCACCTACATATTTGTAAGGCAATCCTTCTTCACAGAGGATATATGAGAAGAATGATTCTAATCTATTAGGTTTTTTGTACATCTTTTTCAACATTGTTTTGACAAAATTTTCATTTTTCCACTTTTCATGTAAAGTCTTGGATATTTTTTTCCTTGTTTCTTCTGAGCGCTTTTTATCTACTTTCTTTTTTGCTAGTTTCGCAACTCTTGAATCAGTTTCCTTGGTCAAACCTTTATTCCAAACTTTAGCAGTTTTATAGTATTCCTTAATCCACTTCTGCCATTTTTCAACATATTTTCTAACCCTCCCATCAGTTTTCGCAGTCAATCCCTTGTTCCATGGAGGATGGTTTTTACGATATTCTTTAAGGATTTCATGTAAACCTTTCTTCATAATGGTTAGACGTATCTTCTCTTTTGTCCCTTTAGACATGATTTTACCTTTCTTCTTTCTAGCCATCTTTGCAATTCTCTCATCCACTTCTTTAGTTAATCCTTTGTTCCAAACAACACGACCTTTAAGTGCTAATGATATCGCTTTTCTATGGTTTTCTGTAAGTTTCTTTCCTCTATGAGATTTTCTTAATTTTGATTTTATTTCTTCGGCTCTTATCTTACCATAAAACTCATCGTAGGTTCTGTCTTTTCTGGGTATACCATTTGGATAACCTCTTAGCTTTTTTCTAACTTTTTAATTAACTCTTGTGCCCTTTTTTGCATCTCTTTCTTAAGTCCTAAAAAAACACCGCCAGATTTACCAGCACAAAAAGTACTCTCATTTGGTTCAATTATTTCATTCAAATCTTTTTGTTCTATGTCTATGTGTATAACTTTGCTTCCAGTCAACGGATCTTCTTTGTGTATATATACAACAGCATTTTCTAGTCTGATTTTGCTTTTAGCTGGACCAGTCATATCTTCTACACCTCATATCCATTCTTATTCTTTCAAATAATTTCTATAAATAACTTATATACCACTTTCGAGAGTGCACTTCCGATGGTTCCAGTAAAACTTGAAAGCAAATTTAAATTCTTTATTAAAATAATTTTCTCTAATCATCCACTTCAAAAGGACTTTTAAACCAATGAAAAAATCCCTTTTAGTCGAATCTAAGGTGAATGTAAACTACTGCACCTTCTAACTTGGTTTTTTCCTCATCAGAGCTAAGATAAACCGTTGCATCTAATTTTAGTTTACCTTCAGCAGGTCCAGTCATTTTTTCACGCAATGTTTAGCTAGCTCGCATTTCGCGCATTTATTTTTCCTACAAAAATCTTTTCCAAGCCTCAGTAATGCCGCCTCAAAATCGGCAAAACTTTTGCCTTTGATTTCATTTGTTCTCCAGAATTCTTGTAACTCTAAAAGTATTCGCGCGCGTTCAATTTGTGTTTTGCCAGGTAGTTTAGTAAGTCCAAGATTGCGCGCTGTAAGAATGACTAACTCTTGTGGAAGTGGATTTGCTTTCTTCCAAATTCCTCTCAACTCACGAAGAAAAATATTAACAGTAACGTCTCCAATCCCCTTTCCCAAACCCTTGAGTTTCTTTTCTAAGTCAATTGAATTGATTGCTATATTATGAAGTTTATTTAAATCACCGTTATAATTTTCTTTAAGGTTTTTCATAACTTCGAGCAATTTGTCCGCAGTTTTAAAATCAAGTCTTACATAAGAGCCTCTGTCTAATGTCTCGACTAATTTATCCCAACCAGCTTTGATAATTTTCTCAGCATTTAAAAGACCTTCTTTTCTGAATTCATGATAAGTTTTAAAGCAGATTATCTCTGGCATAGGAGCTCCGAACAAAATTGACGCTAGAAACCATTTAAAAATCTCAACAGAGCTCGTTTTCTTTAAATTAATCTCTAACTGAGCTGAAAAACAAGTTCCAAATTTT
Source organism: Methanobacteriota archaeon (assembly GCA_024860865.1). Taxonomy (GTDB): domain Archaea; phylum JACRDV01; class JACRDV01; order JACRDV01; family JACRDV01; genus JACRDV01. Next base: position 5,432 of record JACRDV010000062.1, read on the forward strand.
TGCATTAGGAGATTAAATGCCGCTTTTTTCATGTTGGACAGTTTTCTTCCTTGAGATATAAATACTTCAAAGAAACGCAAGATGAAAGCCTGCGGTTCGGGCTGGATCGTTCTTCAAATGTAGCTGTGATGCGGAACGGCAGATGGATGAAACCTAATCCGCTAAGCAAAAGAGGAGAGGTTGTAAGTGCCGAAAATGCAACAGAACCAAGAAACGCAAAGGTTATCAATGATGAGTGCAAATTATGTCCAGCTTAGGAGGTTTTAAATGAAAATATCACAGCTACAACCCGGAATGAAAAAGGTTACTGTAGATGTAAGCGTAGTTGACGTTGCTGAGCCAAGGGAATTCACTGGGCGCTTTGGGCCAGGAGTTCTACAAAACGTGATTGTAGAAGATGATACTGGACAGTGCAAACTCGTGCTCTGGGGGCAAGACGTTGGGTCTCTTAAAAAAGGCGATAAAGTTCGACTAGAGAATGGCTATACAAGCGAATTTCGAGGAGAACTGCAGATACAAAAGGGTAGATTTGGGCAACTCACTAAAGTCAAGTAAATTGTAAATTTTTGTTGATGTAGTCATTTTCATTTTTCAAGAAGTTTTATGAATCGAAGGGCATCTTCTTTCATCGAGATAGGGTATTTAGTCGGCAAAGGAAAAATTACAATGGAGAAAGTGGGTGGAAATTGGATTATTGAAAAGAAAAGCTCTCTATAAACTTTGGATTGAAAAGAAATGAATTCATCAGGAGCGTTAAATTTTTAAAAAATTGTTATAAAATTAATTTTACTTTTCGACTAATCTCATGAATTCTTTTGCATTCTTATACATATACAAATTGTTAAAAAGTAGGTAAATCTCTATAGCCTTTAAATTATGTATTTTAGTAAGAAGTTCTTGCAATTCTTTCGAAGAATATTCATGATTATAATTAATTCGCCCTTTTTCATATTTTCCATGCAATCTAAAGTATGCAATTTTAGAGTTGCTAAACCAAGTAGCATCAGATGCAAAAATATCGACGCAATGAATTAGATTAAATTTTTTACAAATATTTTTTACTACAGTTTTTTCCCACCCTCTTGGTTCCCAAGCGATTTTTATTTTATTTCTTTTGATTTTCGAAAAGAATTTTTCTGCATTTTTTATATTTTCTTCTGTTTGTTTAAAGCTAGCTGGGCACTGAATTAGGCAAATGTCTGCTCTTAAAATTTCGCAGATTTCTGTTGTTTTCTTCCAGGCGTCAGAGACTTGTTTTGTTGGTCTTAAAAATCCATACTTGTCAATATCCTCCGGTTCAAGTTTGATTCCAACTTTTTTCCAAGTTGGACTTGTTCCAGGGTGAGTTATACCTTGCCATGATTTTACGCAAAATTTAAAATCCGTTGGTGCTTGCTCTCTCCATTTTTGAGCCGTTTCAAGTCTAGGAAGTTTATAAAAGGTTGACTGGATCTCAACAACATTGAAAGTTTTAAAATATTCTTTCATATTTACTGCGAATCCACAACAACCAACATACATTCGCATATTTTTATCATAACTTTTAGACTATTTATTTTTATACGTTTTTCTTTTTCTATATTCGTCTTTCATGTGGTTGGAAAATTTCCTTACTTGTCAAATCCACAAGTCATTGCATTTAACTTTAATGCTCATTGAAAATTTCTTAATCAACTTAATTTTTTGATGGTAGTTTGTATGCAACATATAAAATTAAAAGTATTGCTCCTAGTATAAGAATTAAAGAAACTTTATCCAGAATTTGTAAAATAATAAAATTTTGAGAAGTATAAATTTGTAATACATCATATAAACCCCAACCAACAAAACCAACCACTGCAAACATGCAGGCAATTCTTATCAGCTTTAAAACATTAACAAATTGTTCTTTTACTGAAAGCCATATTTCATAGCTTAGTCCTATGATAACTGCATCGATCCACCATACAAAGCCCCAAGCTAAAGGTTCTTTTATTCTACTAAATAATAAAATCCATACCACAAAACCGATTAGTAAAAACTCAATTGTTGAGATTACAATAATTTTCCTTTTCATTTCAAATAATCCATTTTATAGCTTCCTTAAATTTCCGTGTTGTGTTTTTTAGTTCGTTTCCGAGACGTACAAATGGAGCAGAAACCGCTTCCACATATCTAGATGTTATGGTTAAACCAAGACCTACTCCCATCATTGCTACGCCTGTTTTCACTGACCATAAACCAGCTACGGCACCTACGGGACCTAAAGCCATCATCCCAATACCTACTACTGTGAGCGCAATACCAATTGCCATTCCCAAACTGCTACGCTGTATTATCGTTTCAGCATTTTTTTCTTGCTTCGGCAAGGCTTCATTTCCGTGCACAACAGGTTTATTGGATTGAACGGATGCTATGAATACTGGTTTTAAAACAGTAGTTTCTGCAGATCTGACACCAGTTGTTTTTGTATTGGCATAGGTACCTGGAGCTTTTGACTGTATTTTGCCAAATTCCAAGGAGACGCCTCCTTCACTAAATCAGAAAATTTTAACGACCTATTTGTTTATGCTTTTTGATTACCTCAATTGATAAAAACAAACCTCCTATAGCCATAAGCAACCAAGCTAATATTTCAGAGAATATTGAAATAGTTGAATAACCAAAATAAAAAACAACATCAGCCGGAGTAAACATTAAAATACCGACAGAAAAAATCAGTAATCCTCTGAAAACATTTTTGGTTAGCCTTTTATCAAGTAGGGTGTATAAAAATATGCTAAAAAATAAAAAAATTGAAAGCAAAATGAATGAACTAAATATAAAAGCCAAGATAAGACCAACATAAGCAATTAAAAGTGAAATAATTTGAAAAAACTTTATCATATAAAGTTCTATCCTAGAATTCGCCTGAGATTAGTTAGAGTTTGATTAATACTTTTTGTAGTATTTTTAATTTCTTTCGCGGCTATGCCTAAAACTCCAGAATATCTTAAAAGAGCACCTCCAGCAACTACTGCACCTAGTCCCGCTATTTTGGTAGTAGGTTCTGGACCTAAAATCATGGCAGCAACTCCAACAGCAATTAGAACAGAGCCAATAACTGCTGCAACTTTTTTGTTAAATTCAAGAGCTTTAACTCCGTTTTCTTGCTTCGGCAAGGCCTCATTTCCATGCTTTTCTAGCTTTTTAGACTCGACAGAAGGCCCAATTGTTGTTTTTGTAATTCACTTTGGCTTGCAGCAATGTTTTTATGTGTTCCTGAATCGATTAAAGAATACCGTATTAAGAAATCTCGGTTTAAGAAAATTTTGTCGCTATTATCAATAGTTTTTATAATTTTTGTAATCCTTTTATTAATCCTTTCAATAGTTAGCGAAATAGGTTTATTGGACTGAAGGATGCTATGAATGTTGTTTTGCCTAAACAAGGTGAGGCCTATAAATTTTTGGAAATAAATAAGCAAACCAATTAAGACCCAGTGCAAAATAAATCGAATTTTAGACTTGGACCAAAATTCTTTGTAGTTTACTAATAATGCTAAAACAGCGATGAGCGCTGCAATCCCTCCTATACTAATGCGGCTATGGCGATTCCAACAATCACAATTGCTACTTTGGCATTCCACAAAGCTTATTCCTTGCTTAAGCTTTTTAGACTGGATAGATAGTTATCACATTTAGGAGATTTTAAATTCAATGTACGTATTTAGCTAATAGCTGTTGTCTTTACTTTTTCCAACTGAAAAGCACTTATGGGGTAGATATTTGAATAATGATATTTTTTTGCCCACTCCTGGGTTAAGCTCTCCTCCAATTTTTGAAAGGGATCCAACCCCATCTGTTTCCAAGTAGCCAGCATAGTCATGATTATCCCATAGATAGAGGTTCCCTTCTCATTCCTAAAAGTTCCAATTATCTTCCTCTGAACAACGTGCTCCCTGAGTGCCCTCTCTGCCCTGTTGTTAGTTGGCTCAACTCTTGGTTTAATTACAAAGGTGAACCAGTAGTTAGCTCCGTTGCGAATCTTCTTAATTAGTTTTCTCACTTCTTCACTCTTATAAGATTTCTTTACTAAGTATTCCAACCTTCTCTTTGCACTCTTAGCCAATCTTTTCCTCTTCTCAGGAGGAGGCTTATTTTTAAGTGATTCCTTGAGATCATTGTAAAGCTTGTGCAGCGCTTTAGAAAGTTGCTTTGCTTCCTCAACATACTCTGCTAGGTAATCTGCTTCCCTCAGCAAGTGGGCCCAATCTCTCTGGATGTTTCGGGTGAATTTTGGATAAGATCTCCATCCGTCGCAAACTATAACCCCTTTGAAATCATTTCCCAAAATCTCCTCCAAAACTTTTCTGCCCCTGCTGTTTCTTATTGCGACTAATGTTTCAGAGTTTGTCACGAAACCCCAGAGCCAGTACTTCCTGCCATCAACCTTTCCACCAGTCTCATCGTTGTAAACTACTTCTGACTTTCGTATGCGTTGAACAACTTCATTGTAACTTGGCTTTAGCCAGTCGCTCACCCTTCTTGTTATATCGAATATAGTTGAGGGCGTGATGGAAAGACCATAAAACCACTTTAGCACATCCCTAATCTTGCAGTGAGGCAATCTTGCCTCGTACTTCAAAAGAGTAACATAAGCCTGCAAATTCTTGCCAAACCTTCCTTCAGGCGGGCAATCTGGATGCCTAGCAACAACATGTTTATTGCAGTTTGGGCAAATCCCGTGCCATTCCTGAAAATCTATCACCATAGGCATGGGCTTAGGGATTTCCTCCACTATGTTGTGCTTAACAGCTATTGGGTTTCCTAGCTTAGCTCCACAGCAAGGGGAAACATTCCACTCAGGCTCTTTTACAACATCAGGTTTTGGGATAGGTCTAGTGCTGCCAGGATGTCCTTTAGGCCTTCCCGGGAACCTTTTTCCATTTTTTGGACTTCCACCATTGCATTTTTTAGGATACTTTCGCTGGGAGGAAGGCACGTTTGAATTTTCGTGAAGAGAAAGCCTGCGCTTCAGTTCTTTTATCTCAATTTTAAGTGCAACATTTTCCTCTTTCAGTGCGGCATTTTCCTCCTTCAGCGCTAGGTTCTCCTTTCTTAACAAGAGGTTCTCATTGGCTAGCTGGTCAAGCTTTTTTTCCAAATTTTTCAAAAATTCCAGAGAGTGAATTTTCAGCTCGGCTTTATTTTCCATGCCTAAAAGAATGACACTGTTCGGAATTACTGGGTTGTCTGACTTATAGCAGACGTACGTCAGCTCAATTACTATTTTTGAAATGGAATCTCTAATTCTACTTTATGAAGACCTTTCAAATAGACCTTGGGCCAGGAGGCATTGAGGCATTTATTGCAGTACAGCCTGCAGAAATCAAATGCCCAAGGTGTGGCTCAACCCATGCAATAGTTCACGATTGTTACTTTCGAAAGGTTCGAGACGTAAATTTGGAGCAAAGCCAAACCATATGCCTCCTGGTGATTCTATATGAGTGTAAGGAATGTAAAAAAACTTTTGCTCCAAAAATAGATGGGATCGGACCTTACGCAAGGTACACAAATAGAGCAAAGAAATTGGCAAGAGATTCAGTTATAAGGGACAACCTTTCAACCAGAAAAGCAGCTGAGAGATTTAAAGAAGACTTTAAATTAAAAACTTCAAACTCAACCATATATGAGTGGTCAAAGGAGAGCTACGATGAGAAAATCTTTCCATTCAGCTTTTCAGGAGTTCTATGCATAGATGAAGCGCACTCAAAAACAAATGGAAAAGAGGACAGGGTTTTAATTGCTGCAGATGGAGTTAAAGGAGATGCGATTTTATTTGAGCTGAAAGAAAATGCAAGAGAAGAGAGCATTGAAGAAGCGCTAAAAAAGCTGAAAGAAATGGGAATTGAGCCATTTTTAATAGTCACTGATTTTCACTCAGCTTACCATGAAGCGATTGAAAATGTTTTTCCAAATGCTATCCACCAGCTCTGCCATTTCCATTTCATGCAACTTATAAACAAGCACCTCTGGAAAGCGATAAAAAAATTCAGGGACAGGTTGAAGAAAGAAGATAGAAAAGAAATAAACAAGCATAGGTTCAAGATCTTAAAAAACCAAGAAAATAGGGATAGTGAAGAAGAAAAAATTGTAGGAGATTTACTAAAAAAGCACAAAGGAACAATTCTAGAGAAAGGATTAGTGTTAAAAGAAAGAATTCAAGAAATTTTCAAAAGCAATAACAAAAAAGAAGCAGTGCAAAAAATAAAAGCAGTATTAAAGGAAAAGCATCCAAAGTCTCTTAGAAAAATAATCAAGCCAATAAAATATCATTGGAAAGAGCTAATTTCTTACATGGACTTTGAAAATGTTCCAAGGACAAACAATCCGGCTGAGATAGTGAAGAGAAAGTACAGGGCATTCGAAAGGGCAAGGTATGGATTCAAAAGCAAAGATGGAAAGCAAATGCTCATCAAAAATTTCCAACTTTCAATTTTGATACAAAAAACAAAAAAATGGTTAGAAGGTCTACCTACCTAAACCCAGTAATTCCGAACAGTCTCAAAAGAATTGTGCGTCAGACAAGCGTAAATTTTTTTATTTGATTTTCCAAAGATTAATGGAACATTGCAGCAACGGTAATATAGTTAGAAAATTCTACTAAATCGAAACTAGCTAAATACATACAATTCAATTTTATCTTCTACAAGCTTTAAATTTTAGGACTTGTAGGCTTTCCAAGTAAAAAATAATGTGAGTGCTAAAAAGATAGCGCATAACATTAATAAACTTAATAAAACAATTGCTGGCAAGAGAATACCTAGAGCGATAAAAATTCCTCCTGAACAAAAAAATATGCCAAAAGAAATACAAGCATACTTTGTATGTGGTTTCTCATAGGTGAAATACATCCTAAACCAAAATACACCGAGTAATATAACAAAAATTCCTACGGTTCTTCCTCCACCAAATATCTCAGGGAAGATATCTCCAAAAAATAAAAGTAACAAAAATAAAGTTATAGCGTATATAAGAAATACATATAAAAGTTTATAAAAATGTTTTTTAGTCGAATACCACCTAATCATTTCATTAGTTAATACATACAAGCAAATGGAAAAAACTGTATATGAAGAAACTTCAAAAAATTTTGAAAGAGTTAGATAACCAAAATGATTAGAAATATCATAAGGCACTAAGAGTAAGAAAAAAAAAGACAAAATTATAAATGACCAAAACATACCAGATGTAAGCGATTTATCTAAAATACTGAGTAAAAATATTGCCAAAAAAACAAAAAGAAAAAGAAAACTTAAAGAGAATGGATATTCAAGAATAAATTCGAAAACATAGAAAATAATAATTCCAATGGTCATGAGTAATAATGGAATGAATTTAAATAACTTCATCTAAAATCCTAAATTCGTTCTACTTTACGTGTGCTTTCGTTGATCAATTTCGTAGCATTTCTAAATGCTTTGGATACGCCATAGAAAAGACCAGATCTTAATAGATATCTAGCTCCAGCAGAAAGTAAAGGAACTGATGCTATCTTAGCTGGACCTGGAGCAAAAGCAGCCACTGCTAAACCTATGGCAATAAGAGCAACACCGTAAATGGCGTCTTCTTTTGAGAAAGATTCAAGAGCTTTAACTCCGTTCTCTTGCTTCGGCAAGGCCTCATTTCCATGCGTAACTAGCTTTTTAGACTCAACAGAAGGCCCAATTGTTGTTTTTGTAATAGTGGTTTCTGCAGGTTTAGCTGTAGCCGATTTTGTATTAGCATAAGTACCTGTAGCTTTTGATTGTACTTGATAACCTCCTGCTGGGACACTTGCACTATATCTCCCAGCTGAATCTGTACTAACAGTATTAACCACTGCTTTTGTAACTGGGTTAATAAGATTCACAGTTGCTCCAACAATTCCTTTTCCCCTTGGATTAACAATTGTTCCTTGTATTGTTCCATTAACTACAACAGGTGGTTTAACTTTGATATTAATTGGGCCATATTGAGTATATGGAGAGGTAGCAGGGGCCGGCCACCAGCCATTGTAACGGACTAAAGACCAATAGTTCCCGTCAAACCATGCCCACTTATCCCCACAGCACCACCAGAAAGAACTTGTTACATGGGCATATAACCTGACGTATACTGAAATGTTGTTATTGGGCATATAGAATTGCAGTTCATATGGAATTCTCCCCCACCAGCCAGGACTAGGACCGCATTGTCCTCTGGGTGGCCAGTATGGCTGAGCTCTCAAATCAGGGTCTTGAGTTAATGGAGTGTGAGGGCAATTCCAAGTTGGGTCCGGAGAGTTTAACAGGTAACCGCTTGCATTAACCAATGTATAATAGTAGTAATTTGAACCCCAAACTCCACCTTGCTCCCCTTTGATTTTAACTAGTTCTCCTGGAGAAGCCTCAGTTTTATCCGGGTATGGGTAAACTATGTGGCCTGCAAATTGATGGGGCAATTCTTTTAGCTTTAAAACAAGGTCTGGCAGCTGTTTTTCAGCAGTTATTGGATCTCCTGAAATTGCAATTATTCCAGCCAATTTAATTCTCAAAGAAATCTCATAAATATCAACGTAATCAAAAATGTTTGTTTTGTTTGCTAGATATTTTGAATAGTTCTCCAGCTCATCTGCACTTGAAATTATTTTTGACCAGTTCTTTTCATCAACTGCTTTTATAGTTTTGTTTTTAAGCTCCTCAATGCGAGCTTGCTCCTCCTGAGTAGGAGTTAAAATAGGAAGCTCGAGCTCGTAGATGTTAATTCCCAATCTATTTTCTAAGGTTTTAAAAGCGCTGTCCACAAAAGCATCTTCGTAGCCTAGGCTTATGTTTTTCAGCTCTTTTAGAGTTGAAGTCATATTTGGTAGAGAAATTCTCCCTTGGTTTTGGATCAATTGCTGGATTGATTCAATTGTTTCATTCTGGGTTACATTATATTGCTGCATCAAAGTTATTGCTTCAGGTGGGAATCCATATTGCTGTATATATTCTAAAGTCGTGTTTAAAACATCCACTGGAATTGTAAAGTTAGAGACAGTTTTATTGAATTTATCCCAAGTTTCAATTAATTTTTGGTAAATTCCAACTTGCTTGGCAGAATTTTCAGCTGCCAATTCAGATTGATTCAGCAGGATAGAAATTAACTCTGAAATTTTTGTAAAGTTCTTGTATTCAACTTCAAATGCAGCTGCAAAATCTACTGTTGCATTTGCAACTTTTTCAAAGTTGATTGTAAATTGGTTTGTTAAGTTTGTTATAGTTGTTATTTCTTCTGAGAATGTTTGAGTAGTTTCTTTCAAATTTTGAATTGTTTGGATATATGGTATGGTAATTGGAACAAGGGTTGAATAATTTGCCTTGGTTGATTTAGTTAGGCTAATATAATCAGAATTTGGATCATAAGTTTGGGATTTAATAACTCCAGTTAAAATAAATGGAACTTCTGTTCTGGCAGGCAATGAAGGAATTGTTAAGCTATCAGTTTGAGAGTTGTAGATTCCATTTCCTTGAAAGCTGACATTTATCAGTAGATCTGGGACTAAGTCAACAGCAGTTATATTTGTTAAATTAAAATCAGCTGAATTTTTGAAAGAAATGTTAAACAACAATGAATTGTCAATTGCAAATAAAATTCTGCTCGAATTATATGCTTGAGCAGTTTTGCTTGAAATCCATCCTTTTGCTGAGCAATTTTGCAAGTACAGCTCAACTGTTTTTGATATCCAATCCTCTTTCAATTCTAATGATGGAGCCTTTGAAATCGAATAGACCGCAACTTTGCTCCAGCCAGGTTCGAGCTTGCTAATATGAATTGACCCAGTTATGTTTGTAGCTGAATAGTTAGCCAGATTGACAGTTACATTATTTATTGCGTAGCTCTCTTTATTTAAAATCCAAATTTCTCCAAAGGCTGAAAATTCAATCAATTTTCCAGTTTTATTGCATCTTGCAGCTGCCTTTTCAATAACTTTTATCTCAATGCTTGCAACAGCTAGTATTTCCTGGGCTGAAGCAAAGCCAATCTTAGGGAGCTCAAAAAATCTATGGATTGGAATTGCAGCTCCAAGCTGAGTTAATTTATTCTCAACATAGTTAATTGCTTTAGTTAAAATCGAGATAACTAAGTTACCATAATATTTTAATTGGTTTGCAACCTCAATTGATAGCTTTCCCTCGCTCACTCTTGCATCCAAATAATCGTTTAACAAAGATGCTTCCGAAACAAACTTTTTGAGCTCAACATCTGCTTTTTTATAGTATTCATTCAGCTCATTTTTAGCCTCGCTTTCTTTGTTTGGATTTGCTGTTACCTCTGCTCCTAAAGCATTTGTATAACTCCACTCGTATTTTTCTAAAGCAAAGTATTTCCTCGCAAGCTCGAGTTGAGCGGCTGCTTGAGTTGAGCTGTTCTTTGAAATTGCAAGCTCAGCTTCTGAAATTTGGTTTTGAGCTCTTGTCTTGAGATAGTTTAAAAATTGAGTTAAGTTATTTTTATTTGGATTTATTCTCTGAAGAATTTGACTTTTTATTTGCGGGTCAATTGAAACTTGGTCCAAATAAGCCAGTTCAAGCTCATGGATTTTAATTCCTGCTCTAACATAATCTGATAAATCTTTTAAAACTACAGATTGAACAAGTGCATTGAGTTCTAAATTTTCAGAAGTAGAGTAAGTTTTGTTCTGAACTAAAATTAGATAGAAATCATTTCCAACTATATCTCTTATTTTTAAGCCTGAAACTGCAGCGTCGCTATTATATGATATAGAAGAATTTAAGAAAAAATTTAAGTTTGTATTTAACGGCCATTTCAAGCCAGATGGCTTGATTTTTAGCTTAAAGATTAGCTCAGCTTTTGAGTTAGGAGCAACTGTTCCATTCCAAGTCAATGTTTTAGTAACTGAATCATAAACAAAATTCTCTGGCTCAACTGAAATAAGCTGAGTTCCACCAACTGTGTAGTTTTGGTAATCATATAACACACTTGGCAAAGGAATTATTGCCTTAGCATTATTTAATTGAGTTGGAGAAGTGTTATTAAGGCAAATTTTAAACTCTAGAGTATTATTTGTATCAAACAAAATTTCTTTAGAGTTGAGCTCAATATTTTTCCAATCAAAAGAAATTTTAATGCTTGGGTCTTTTTTAATTGAATAGCTTGCAATTAAGTTTTGGCCCGGGATAATTTGATCAATTTTTATTGATTCATTCTTTAAATCAGTTGAATTTAAATTTTTAAGCTGAGTTGTAATTCCATATTTTGCTGTAAAACTTTCTTTATTAATTGCGTACAAATTCCCAATTGCTGAGCTTTGAGTTAAAGCTGTAATAACAGTTTGATTAAAAGTTTCGGCTGAAAAAATTCCAGTTACATTTTCAAAAACTCTTGCTTCAACTTTAGTAGGCTTTGTTAAGATCACTTTATCCAGAGAAGAATCAATTAACTCAATAGAATTATTTGTTTTATAATCAATTTTTTCTACTACTATTAAAACTGGAGCAGTTATGTTTGTGATTCTTAATCCAGAAATTAACTTAGTTTGATTGACCTGCGGAACTGGTGAAGTAAAAACTTGAGTTTGAGCAGAGGCAAGCTTAACACTAGGAAAGAAAGAACCCAAAAGCAAGCATGCTGCAAAAATGACGAATGCTTTTGATGCAATACTTTTCAAAATTTCACCATTTTCCAGACAGTTTTAAAAAAAATTTGGCACTTATTGTTAATTTTTAAATAGCGTGCAAAAAAAAAAGATAAATCTTTCGATTTGATTTTTATTCAAAAATAATATTATAATTATTCCTAAATAAAAAACTAATTAAAGCGAGAAATGGTAGATAAAGAAGAAATAAAAATAATTGAAAACAAACTCACTCAGATTTGGAACTAGTTTTTTTAATTGTACTAGATTTATTTTTATTCCAATCAGACTTAGTAATACAACTTGGTAACAAACACATTCTAAATGGGCGTTTCCCCTTTCGCCATACCTGTATCATAGGTAAGCCACATTCTTCACAAGATTTATTCAGTGGAGTTATATTTCCAACAAGAGGCAAGGGGAATCCTGTCTTGCAGTTAGGATAGTTTGAACAACCGCAAAATCTTTTACCTGTTTTCTTTGAGAATATTATTCTCAATTCTCCCGTTTTACAGTTGGGGCAATTTCCTAATCTTCTTTCTTCCCTCCTCGCTTCTATTAATCCCTCTAAAAGTTTTTTACCGATTTTACTTTCATTTTCTTTAAATTCATCTAATACATCTGTTAAAGTTTTTTTCGCCTCTTCTATAACTTCCTCTCTTTTCTTTTTTCCATTAAAAACTTGTTCCATATCCCTTTCAAAATGTCTTGTTAATTCTTCTGACAATATTCTTGGTGAATATTCTTTCAAGGCTTTGGTAACAGCTTCACCAAGCTTTGTTACCTTTATACTTTTTCCAGAGATATATCTTCTATCGTACAGTGTTTGTAAAATCTCTGCGCGGGTCGCTTTAGTTCCAAGATTCCGTGCCTCAAGTTCTTTTACAATACTTCCTTGCGAATATCTACTTGGAGGTTCTGTTTGTTTTGATAACAAGTCTAGTTTTAAAATTTTTAGAATCTGGCCAATTTTAAATTCTGGCAGAATCTGTTCTTCAAAAGCGAGATAAGGCGCATATATTTTCGTCCAGCCTTCCTCTATTGTTCTCTTGCCTTGTGCAATGAATTTGTTTCCATTTACATCAAGAACAACATTCATGCTCTCTCTCAAAGCTTCATCTGAAAAAGCTGATAGAGTTCTTCTTACAATTAAATCATAAATTTTCTTCTGCTGAGGAGTTAATTTTGTTATATCAGGGACTTCCCATGTACAATAAACACAGGGGTGTGCAGGATCATCTTTTTTGCCTTGTACAGGAACCAATTTTTCTTTTGCCAACAATTCTTCTGCAAATTTTTTATATTGAGGCAATGTAGCTAAAGATTTTAAAATTTTTTCATAGTTAACACTAGGAGGCAATTTTTGTGAGGAGGACCTAGGGTAAGAGACAAAACCGGCTTGGTACAAGCTTTCTGCAATGCTAAGGGTCTGTTTTGGCGAAAACTTGAATTGACTGTAAGCTTCTGACTGTAGGTCTGTTGTGTTAAAAGGAACAGGAGGTGATTGTTTATATCGCCTTTTCTTGATGTCTTTTACCGTCGCATCATTATCTTTACAATCGGTAAGGATTTTTTCTGCTTCTTCCTTTTTCCAGATTTTATCCTCTTCATAAGTTGCAACAATTTCTTTTCCATTTGCTTTGAAATGCAATTCTAATTGCCAGAAGGGAGTTGGTTTAAATTTTCTGATTTCCAGCTCCATTTCTAAAAGCATTGCTAGAGTTGGACTTTGCACTCGACCCGAAGATAAAATGGCAAAACCTCTTTCAGCCTGGCTTTTTAAAGCTAGTGTTAATGCACGTGTGGTATTAAAGCCCCAGAAGGCATCTAGAGCATGGCGTGTTAAACCACTTTCCAACATAGGAAACATAATATGGTTTTCCATATTTTTGTAAGATTCTACCAATTCGTCTTTGGTTAGAGTACTAAATTTCATTCTTTTCGCGTCTTTTACACCACAAATAAATCGTAAAATATTATATAGAAGAACTTCCCCTTCTGTATCAACATCTGCCGCATCAATAAATTCAGTGGCATTTTTTGCAAGTTCTTCAATATTCTTAAAATATTTTTCTGTCCAATTTGTCTCTTTTTTAGTGTAGGTGGGAATCCATTCTAAATCAAACACAGGGTAATTCCATCCTTTAGGATTATGTTTTTTAGAAGGATTAAGGACAAACAAATGACCAACTGCAGGCACGCAAATATGTTTTTTTCCATTAACTGTGAATTCATAATAAGGTACATTATTTTTTGTTATTACTCTAGGTTTTTTGTCGGCTATAGCTTCGGCAATCCTTCTTGCAGCATCGGGTTTTTCTGCTATGATTAGTGTATAACTCATAAATCAAATACTCCCTGAAAATCTATAAGCTTATTCCAAGATTACTGGTTCCGTTTAACTTTTTCGGTACTTTTTTGGCTATTAGCCTCTAAAAATTAACAGGAATATCCAAAGTTTTTCCTCTTCTCCTCTCCAGCCGATAAAATAACTAAGTCGAATTTTTTGTTTTTCAATTATTTCTTTCACTTTAACATAATTTATTTCCTTAGCGTTATTAATAGGCACGCTTTAATATGTTTGTTGAAATAGATAAAAAGGGTTTTATTGTGAAAAAGATTATCAATTCGTTAAAGTGCTCTTTCGGCTTTCACGATTGGGTTTATAGCTATGAATTATCAACTAGTGGGTATTATCGGTGTAAAAGATGTTCAAGAATAAAAATTAAATCAAAATAATCCTTAATCAAGGTTCCAACTTATTTTCTTTAAAACATTTATCTTTAGTATTGGAGCTTCACCCTCTTTCCAAGGATCCTTTCTAACCCATGAAAATTTTTTATAAAATAATCCATACACTTTTCTGTATTCTTCTCCTCTTTCTAAGATTTCAGCTTTACCTTCGATCAAAACCGCATGCCTTGGAAAATATGTGTCAATAACTAAAGCAACTTTTTTATTTTCTAATATGTTTTTATATTTTTTAGTTCCATAATCAGTAGCTATGTAAAAAAAGTTGTTAGATAAGATATAACACACGGGCACAACATGAGGCACATTTTTTGAGGATGTGGCTAATCTGCAGATTTCTTGGTTTTTTAGGAACTGCATTTCATTTTTTGTAAATTCTGCCATAGATATTAATTAAAAAAGAGACTTATTTTATTTTTCTTCTAGGGAAATTTAAGATTTTAATAAAGGTCGATTTTTTATGTTAATTTCAAGCAGACTTAAGGTGGCGTTTTGCACATCCAAACTAAGGAGCTTGAGAAAAAATAGGATAAATCTAAAATGGAGAAGTTTATCGAGTTAAGCTAATCTAAGGGAACATACGAAGCAAAAGTTCATCAAATTCATCTTCCAATACATCTTCCTGTTTGGTTTGTTTTTCCCTCGTTTTTATTGGCAATTCCGCTTTAATTTCCGCTTTTACTTTTCTCATAAGTTTATAATCATAGAGTTTTTTAGATTAAAAGTTAATCCAATAAATCATATAAAAAATAGGTTTTTAGTAAGCATTTTTTTGTCATTTTTTAACTCTGAGTTGGATTCTTTTTAACAAATTCTTTAACTCTAACTCAGACATTTGGAGAGTGCTTCTTTAATGATTTTTTAATTATTTTTCTAATTGATTCACGCACACGCTCAGAGAACTTTGTTTTAAATTTAGCAGTTCTGTTAGTTGATACAGTATTTTGCTGGCTGTTTCAGCTCCGTTTTGTTTGACAAGGTGCTTTCCAACTGAACTCTCATCTTATTATAAACCACTGGGTCTTTGAGCAAGTTATTTATTGCTTGTTGGAGATTGATTGGTGTTAAATTTTTGGTTAAAATTACTTTGCCTGCTCCAATGTCCTCCATACGTTTAGCATTTTCCAATTGTTCAGCATGTTTCTCTGGCGGTATGATAATAGAACCCCGCACGCAGCAATTTCCATTAATGTTGTGTGCCCAGCTTGAGTTAGCTTTGATATATTCCATCAGATTTGGGACATATTCTTTGACCATCACTTCTAAAGGAATATTCAGTTGCTTTAACTTAGCTTGGTTTATGTTTGGGCCGGTGTTGATAACGATTTGAGCAGGAATCCCTAGATTATATGCAGACATGGTATTCTCTATTATTTTTAAGCCTTGAGTTGTTCCACCAACTGTTACTAAAACAACCTTTTTTCGAGAAAGATGTAGCTTTTTTCTTAACTCTTAACTCTTCTTTACTAGGGACTTCGCTCGGAAGTTTCTTTAAAATTGGACCAATGAAAAACCAAATTTTTGAGGCTTTAGGTAGTACTCTTGTTGCGGGATTGTATGTTGGGGTTGGGCAAGGCGTGGATAGAAATGATACAACTGAAGTTGCTAGAAGGGTGGAATTAATTGAAAAGATTTATCCCGCAATCCTCCTTCTTTCGAGAATACTAACCATTTCTTTTGCAGTTAGTATTTTTATTCCTTTAAACTCTTTCAGCTCTAATAGATGCTTATCTCCAGATACTATATAATCTGCCTTCCCAGCTAAGGCACATCCTAAGATTATATTGTCAGTGACATCTTTCTTTATCACATTTACTTTTTTAATTGACTAATTCTGAATTGTTCAATAGAATTTCTGTATAAAGAAGAACATCATCTTTGTTCAATCTAAACTTCTTTTCTCTAATAAGAATTCTTCCAACTTCGTCCAGTATTTCTTTTGAAATAACTAGTTTCACTTTCTTTTCAAAACATTTTTTTAAAATTCTATACGGATTGCCTCTCCAAAAAATAGATGAAATTAGTATATTTGTATCCACAACTATTCTAATGAAATCACCTTTTCCTATGTTTGTGCACAATTCTTTCTATATCTTCTTCTTCCAATCCTTCTTCTTTTGCTATGGCTACTCCCTTTCCCACAAGCTTCTCAAATTCTTCTATGGCCGGAACCTTTATTTTCTTTAGAAAGATTGTATCTCCCTTTCTCATTATAACAAAGGGTGTACCTTTCTCTAACCCTTCCCTCAGGGTTTTAGGTATTACGACCTGTCCTCTAGAGGATATTTTTGTAATTTGTATTTTCGGCAATATTATCACCTACTTATTTTCTTACTTTCTTATCTATATAAAGATAACAGTTTTTAGAATTAGCAGACTATGTCGTATGCAGTTCATAATCTTGTTTAATCAAGTTTTTATTCTTTCAATAGAATCTTTACTCAAAATATAATGTTCATTCCTGGCATAATCTAATCCGTATATTTGAGTATCTCCAACTTTTTTCTCAAAGTAAAAGTGAAGATGCCCAAAAATTAGATAGCTCGGCTTTACAGAATTCATTATCTCCCTTACTGGATCTATACCAACATCTCTCTTCCATTTCGTATGTATTACACCAACATTGCTGGGAGCTTCATGGGAAAGAAAAATGTCCACATTCCTCAGTTTCTTGCATTCCTCAACATCTTTAACTGTGAAGTGCCTTTCCCTTTCTTTGTATGTAGGGCTGTAGTTTCCATTAATCCCTGAGATTTTTAGACCATTTAAAACAATAACCTCAGCAGTTTTAATGTGTTTCAGATTATCGAATTTAATTCTACCCTTATCGATTGCCTTAATAATATCAAAATTTTCGTGGTTTCCTGCTATGAAATAAACAGGTTTGCTAAATGCAGAATAGACAGTCATGTCTCCAACTTGCAAAACAAAGTCTGCATCCGCAGCATCCACAATATTCTTTGCAATTTCTATATCTCCATGAAGATCGCCGAGGAGAAGGATTTTCATGCCCTCACTTTTAAAATACTTTAATATCTTCTACAGTCGCCTTTCTACTAAAATCGCTGATTTCTATACCATCAAATAAATAGGCAAGAGGATACTTGATTTCACGAATAATTCTCAGTTTTTCTTTTGCCACACTTTTCTTCAAAAGAGACCTTGCAAGAGACAAGAAATTTTTATCCCTCTCATCAAGTTCTGCTAGAAAAGAATAATACGATATCACTTCCTCTATTGCTTTGGTAAGAGAGAAGCCAGAATCTGTCCTTATAAATCCAAATACATCATCAACAAATTTCCTATATATGAACTTGCTCTCTATGTTTTTGAAAAATATTTTTGGATTAAAAATTTTTCTAGTTCTGTAAAAATAATATAAAACAAGTTTTCTCAGAACTGTTTTGTCAGGATTGAGCCTTGATACGTGATACAAATCATAGATGTCTCTGCCCTTCAGCCTGTCATATAAAGCCCTGATTTTTGTTGCTGCAATTTCTTCAATGCTGTAGGTCGTTACTATGAATTTTTTATTTGTAATAGGCAACAAGAGCTCTTTTTCTACTTTGTTTAACACAGGAAATCTTTCAATAAAGGAAATCTCCAATTTTATTGGTTGTAAAGTCCCAAAAACAGGGGTATACTTTGCATGTATTGTGGTCTGTTCATATCTTGTTTTGGTTTTTATCTTATAATTCATATCTTGCTCTTTAAGCAGTTCTATTATTCTGTCTTTTATTTTTCTCCTTTCTTCCATTATCTTTCCTTTTTTCCCTATGGCATTAAAGTCCAAATCTATAGAAAGCCTGGGTGTTTCTTTCAAGAAAAGTTTGTTTATCGCAGTACCGCCCTTCAGATAAAGTCTTTCTGCAAGAAATTTGTCTGCGTAAATGTCTTTCAAAACATGGATTAGTCTGAAATCCTGTTCAGCTAAGCTCAAATTATTTGTTTTTATTTCAGATGCCCATTTTTTAATTTTTGTCTCTGTTATTTCCAGCAAATTTACCATCCCATTATATCCACGTTCTCAATTATGTTCCATTTTTTGGATAGCTTTCCTTTTTTATGAGCAGCAATATCTAAAAGGTATGCTTTGTTTGAAACATGTTTTTCTAACTCCTTCAACAAATTTCTATTCACTTTATATCTATTCTGATACAACTTATCCAAAATAAACCCAAACCTCTGCTTGAGAGAGAAAGTCTTTATTCTGTTTATATACAAAATTAATTTTTTAGTGTTTATTCTATCCAAGGAATTAGAAATGGTCCTTGCAACCTCACCTAATCCACCGCACAAATCATAGCGATCCACTAAATCTATTGTGGTTTTCTCTAGATCTGACACATTTAAAAATGAGTTTGAATACTTCATTCTTTCAATTCCAAAGGACATCTTCTCTGAAATTTTTCTGAACTCTATTCTACTGTTTCCTATTTGTACGGGTCTTCTCTGCCTTACAACAGCAACAGTGACGATCATAGGAAGTTGCTCGGCTATTCCATGCAAGTGGGCAGCACTTTGGTAACCTACATAATATTTCTCGTTTAAAATTTGCATGAGTTGGTCTATTATTAGGTACGGATCATTTACAAATTTCTCTCTATTGTAGAGCATGTCTGGTGGAATAACTATGTATGTGCCTTTCCCTGCCCTGAAGAGTATTTTCTTTTTTGTCAGGTTGTGCAAAATCTTTCTTGCATTACCTTCTCTAATCTTCTGATACTTTACTATTTGTTCTACACTTGTAACACTCCTTTCCTTGTTGATAAGAGAAAAATATACTTCCTGCTCTCTTGGGCTCATTTTAATCCTTAAATCCTTCAATTTTTCCCTCATATATACACACCGTTACTATTATAGTAACGTTACGCATTTATAAAGCTTAATTTTTTAAGTTTTATTATTCACTATACTCAAAATAAGAGCGAACAAAATATTTACAAAGTTTCATGAGCGCATAAATTGCATTTTCGCAAGCCACGAAGATTCTATTGGCAGCAGTGAGTATGTCGCCCTCTTCAAAGTTTCTCTTGGCAGAAGCAGGCGCACTCTTAGCACGGCTGAAATCCTCAATTATCTCATTTTTCACAGCGTCTTTCAATCCCTTCACCTTTCTGTATAATTTTATTAAAGAGCTTCATATAAAGACCCTCTATAATCTCCAACAGCTTTTCTGTTTTGAGTCTATTGGTGTTACTCAAGATTTTGTATTCGCTTAATTTTTTTATTTTAGACATCGCATCTTTCCTTGACTGAGCTTCTAATCCTTCCAATTTGCATGCAAAAAATGCCAAATCTTCAGATACTGTAGAAAGTATTTCTCTAGCAGATTCGTAATCTTTGTTTGTGTAATTTCTCCATGCTGCATTTATCCTCTCTTTCAAAAATTTCAATTCTTTTAAATCTTCATGTTGCTTCATGATTTCCCGCACATAATCTCCACCGTGAATTAATATTCCATTCATCAGCGCCTTTCTAATCAACTCATTTTCTTTAAATTCCATTTTAACGTCACTGGGCTTCAGGAAATGAATGTTTATTTTTTCGTCAGTCAGTTCAGAAATCTCCTTTTTGGCTCTGTTAATTTCTTTTTCATCATCTGTAATTACAAGCAGGTCTATGTCGCTTTTTTCATCATAAGTTCCGGCAGCCAAAGAACCAAACAGTACGATGGCCTTTGGTTGGTTATACACAAATTCTCTAAAAAGGGAGATAGCCGAAACCTTATTTTCAGGTAATGAAATGAATTTATGCTGATCAAAAAGTTGTCTCAGACTGAATGTTATGGGATTTAGGATATTGAGCGATACAATCTTTGTTTTTCCAACTCTTTTTATCTTGAGTATGCCCAATGAAGAAAGTTTATTTATAGCGTCTGCCCCAGCGCCTTTCCCAACATTGCTCCCTCTAATGAGCTCTATTTCCTTATACTCTTTCTGAGGATTTTTTAATAAAAGGGAAAGTATCCTTATAGCAGTCTTTGTTCCTATTATTTTTTCCATATTAAATAATTATTTTCAGCATTTAAATACTTTCCTGTTAATAGGGAATATGTCCTAATTTAAGGGAATAATACCTATTTTTAGGAATCCAAAAACGTAAAATTACGGTCAGTGCGTTATTTCAACTCTCCTTTTTATCACAACCCAGGAATAGTCGCTGTGCATAGATCAGCAAGAGGAATAACTTCGAAGGAAGCTCTTGATGCGTTAAGAGGTGCCGTTAAAACGGTTGTATAGTATTCATACAATTTTTGAGATTTCTTCGCTTACAAATTTGAAAGTTCTTAATGATTTTATTTTGGCTATAAAATCAAGTGGTTAAATCAAATTCGTATTACCAATATTCTTTTACATGATTCTCTAATATTTTGATACGCATTGGATTATCAATTATCCTGCAAGTTCTTGTATAAGAACTGATTGTTTGGAGATCAGTTTTATCTGAATCCCATTTAATAGGTGTACCATTAGATGCAAGTAAGGTCTGTAAATATTCGCAATCATATCAATCAGCTTCATTTCTTTCACAGTTTTCAATTGTTGAAATATTTGAAAGATTTGAATTATAAAGCTTGTACAGCCAAAAA
>JACRDV010000063.1 GCA_024860865.1 Methanobacteriota archaeon
AATACCCAAAGTGCCAGTTTCTTTAGCTAAAATTTCAGCTAGGCTATCTCCCTTATCAAAGTCAGCTATTACCTTAACAACTAGACCTGGTCTCCCTTTTTTCATCGTACATGGAATTGCGATTGCATCTCTAGCTCCCGCGTCAATTAATTTTTGCAAAGTATGACTAATCACTTCGCCTGAAACATTATCAATATTCGTTTCAAGCACACAAACAGTATCCTGGAAAAATTTTTGCTCCATTAATTGCCCAGATACAATTCTTAAAATGTTTGGAATATTTTCAAAATCTCTCGCACCTGCGCCGTAGCCTATCTTCTCTGGTTTAAAAATAGGAAAATCAGTAAGAAAAGCGTGAACAAAATTTTTTAAGATTGCGACTCCGGTTGGCGTAGCCAGTTCCACTTCAACAGCTCCTTTAAGGATTGGGATGCCCTTCAATAGCTCAAGTGTAATAGGTGTTGGAATGGATAGCTTTCCGTGCTTAATTTCAATTATCCCGCTTCCAACCGCTACTGGTGTGGATAAAACTTGGCTTTCAAAGAGATTTAGTTCATTAGCTGCTACAACAGCTCCCACTATATCTGCAACTGTGTCAGCAGACCCAATCTCATGCAAATGAACTCTTTCTTTTTGTGTTTTATGAACACAAGCCTCAGCTTCAGCCAATGTATCCAAAATTTTTAGCGCCAGGTTAGTTTCTTTTTCACTTAAATCAGCCTTCATTATTGCTGTTTTTAGCTCGGCATATGTGCGGCCACTATCGTTTGACTTGACATCAATGCGCGTTGAAGCTATGGTTTTCCTTAAAACTTGTTTAATTTCAACTTTAGTTGGTGAAAGATTGTTAGCAGCCTTTTCCATGGCTGATTTAACTGCCTCAGCATTCGCTCCTAAATCAACTAGCGCTCCAACTACCATATCGCCAGCAACACCGGCTGTCTGACAATCAAATAAAAAAGCTTTTGTCATAAAAGACCCGAAATCAAGAGAAAGATTTATTGTAAAGTATTTAAGATTTTATAGCAACTCAGGAGGGAGAACTTTGGAAAAGATATTTGCAAGCAGTTTGTCCGGGAAAATAGTATCCAGCGATAAAGGCGAAGTAATTGGCAAAGTAAATGATATTCTATTTAAGGCAGAAACTGGTGAAATCACTATGCTTTTAGTTCAACCAGATAAAGCACTCCAAGAAAAGGCCTATCCAAGAGACGAAAATGGCCTAATTACAGTTCCATTTACTGCAATCAACGCAATTGGCGAATTTGTGGTAGTCTCAGAAGAGAAGCTTCTTCGCGGCTAACTACCCCCTTATTCTTCTCGCTAACTTAAACCCTTTTTTTCTGCCGCAGGCAGGGCAGCCTTTCTTCTTTAGCTCCTCGATTGTTTTAATAGATTTATCTGCCCCAATCTCAATTTCACAGCCACAACTGCACGGGTAGATTCGCAATACTGGATAAATTTGCCCGGTATAAATTGGTTTTTCATATTTTTCGGTAATTAAAGGCCTGCTATTTTTTGTCGTTTTTAATCTCGCTAAAAAAGTTGTGCCACCGATCATCTCTGCTCCTTCATAAATGTTGAAACCAGGCAATAATTCAGTTATGACTAATCCCATTTCCGTTAAAGTCTTCTGAACCTCAAGCCGATCTTCAGGACCTTTGTGCGAGAATGCTAAATAAATGTATTTAATCCCCGGCTTCAGTCCTTCGATTCCACGGGATAGGAATAAACTAAGGCCCGGTATAGTGTATGGTGGATCCGTAAAAAATACATCAAACTGATTTTTTAGAGAATTTGGAAGTGAATTCCTTAGATCATGTTCCACCGCCTCAATTTCTAAATTTTCAGCTTTTGCAATTTTTTCAATTAACTCAAGTAATCTCTTGTCTATATCTAGAGCAACTATTCTTTCGGGAAGTCCAGTGAGTGCAGTTGGTATAGAAGTTAAATCATCATCTCCAAGAAATAGGATATTTTTTCCTTCTAAATCCCCTCTCTCAGCCATAATTGCAGTTCTAAAAACAGCTGTTTCTGGAGTTGCATAAGCTTGATCTAATAAAGTATCCGGAATTGGCCTAAGTTTAGCGATTTGTTTTTGTTTGTCCAGTATTTTTTGAAAAAATGGAGATAATTTTATTGTACGCCCTTTACAAGCGCATGTTGTAACCTCAAATTCCGGTTTAAGTTTTAAAATTTTTCGGCCGAACTTAGAGCCATCTTCAGTTAAAACGGCGCCTTTTTCAGTCCTTTTTAAAAGCCCTGCCTTCTCTAGCTCGTCTCTAACCTCCGAAATTATCGGAAGTGGAAATTTAGTTAGCTGAGCTATCTTCCACGTGCCTATAGGCTGAAACTTTGCAATTGTTCTAAAAATCTCTCGAATGCCTTCAGCTCCTTCAGCTAACTCAACCTGATCGGCCACATAATCGAGTAACTCTTGTGTTTTAACTAATTCTTTTATTGGTCTTTTCGGTACTCCAAGTTTTCCAACTGCTTTCACTTTCTCGGGCCTCGAAAAATTTCTTTAACTCTGACTGATTTTGGCTTAAGATTATTTTTAAAAATTTTAAGCACTTTATGTGCGTCAAATTTCCCACACACAAAAATATCAACTGCAGCATATCCAAATTCTGGCCATGTGTGAATTGTAATATGCGAGAGTTGAAGTAATAATGCACCAGCTACACCGCGCGGTTTAAACTTATGTAAAATAGGTTTGGCAACTACTTTTAATTTGGCAGCTTTAGCAGATCTGCCCAGTATTTTTTTAATTAATTCTATATTATCAAGAAGCTCGCTTTCACAGCCTTCAAGTTCAACAATTAAATGTCTTCCAAGAATTTTCGCCATAATATTACCAACCATAATAAAGTCGCTGAGCTAACAAAGGAGGCAATCCAGCTCTTTCAATTGCTCGGGCCGCTTCTGCTACTTGATATTCAACTCTGACTTGCTCAATTTCAATCTTCTCATTCTCTATGTCCAATATCATAAAACTAGCTCGCGGATCATTATCGCGTGGCTGCCCTATAGCCCCAGGATTAATGACAAAGTTCCGCCCAAGTTTTCGAATAAATGGTACGTGTGTATGGCCCATCACAAGTACATTAGCCTGAGTTTGTTTTAAAAATTCTTCTAATAATCCATCTAAAACATCAGGAAAGATATATTCCTCAATCGGGGATCTAGGGCTGCCATGCACAACATATAAAGAATATTTGTCAATCTGTCTTCGTAAGAAAGTTGGCAACTTTGAAATATAATCTAAATTTTCTTTCGTAATATGGTCTATCGTCCACTGTATTGCTTCCGCTGCAACGGGATTAAACCAAGAAGTATCGCCAGTTACAACAGCCCACTCATGATTCCCGGTAACAGTTGGAATTCTTCTTTGCTTGATTAAGTTAACGCACTCGTTGCAGTAATTCCCATACCCAACTATATCACCAATACAAATTATTTCATCAATGTTTCTAAGTCTTTCTAAAGCAGCCTCCAATGCAAGCAAGTTTGAATGAATGTCGGCAATAAGACCAATTTTCATGGTTATCTTTTTGGTGGTCCATGTATAAAAAATAGCAAAACTAATGTAAACCTAGTTATTATTTTTCCTTCACATCGTTCCAAATATGCTTAAAATAACTTTGATAAAGTTTTATACAACTTGGGTTTTTGTTATACAGTGCAAAAAATGAGCTCCCCGGATCTTGAGATGCTAAAATCAGCTCTTTATTATCTAGCAAAATAAAACGAGAATGATCATGTTTATAATCATGCACATCTGCGCCAATTTCATCAAATATCGCTTTACAGTAGTCATCGAACATGCCTAATGCTTTAACCTTAACACCCCTTTTAGCTGCTTTCTTTAACTCTCCCCCAATTGCTGGCGTACTTATTGGGTGCACTCCTATAATTAAAATCTCTTTTCTGGCACTGTTTATCATTTCAATAATTTTTTTCTGGATATTTTCTACTCCTCTGATGACCCACATTGCCTCTTCTGGGGGCGAATATCTCATTGTTCGATCATAGAGTGGCGCTATTGCTTTCAAGAGTTTATCAATTGCTTTTTCTCTCTCTTCAAGTTCTTTTTTTAAAACAATTTTAGGATCTATTGCCTTGTACCTTCTTGGCCTTCCGGGTTGTTGTTGAACAAAACCCCTCTTCTCAAGACTAGTTAGAATGTCATATTCCCGAGAATAGGGTATTCCTGCCAATTCTCTGATTCCTTTAACAGTAGATGGCCCGTTAATTGCCAGCGCCAAGTATGTTTTGGATTCATATTCCGTAAGATTAAGCAATTTTAGCTGTTCAACGAGCTTTGGGTCAATCATATATGTTATATTTTTATCATTAAATATTTAAGTTAATTTACTTTAAATCAAGTAAATAATTTATATTTGATAATATGTTAAAACTTTTGTGAGTGCAAATATGTCTGAAATAACAGCAGCTCTATCACTTGAGTGCCGCGGAATGCACTGCCCATTGCCCGTAGTACAAATGAAAATAGGATTGTCAAGAATTAATGTAGGAGAAATATTGGAGATTATTGCCACAGATCCTGCCACAGAAAAGGATATCCCACCAGCAGCCAGAGCTCTTAGTGCAGAGATAGTGAAACAAGAAAAAGTAAGCAAAATTTGGGTATCTAAGACCGGAGAGAAATACAATATAGAATATCGCTATTATATTAGGAGGTTGAAGTAATGGCTGAAGAAAAAAAGAATAAAATGTGTATTATCTGCAGTAAAGGTACTCTAGATATGGCTTACCCTCCCTTCATGTTAGCAACTGCTGCAGCTGGCATGGGATGGGAAGTGCACTTGTTCTTTACACTTTGGGGAATAAATCTCATAAAAAAAGGAGGTGCAGAAGCTCTTAAAATAACGCCTGTTGGAAAACCGGAAATGCCAATGCCAATGCCGAACATCCTTGCTATAATTCCTGGAATGACACCAATGGCAACCAGTATGATGAAGGGACAAATTAAGAAGAGCGGCATCGCAACAATTCCAGAATTATTAAAACTTACAAAGGAAATGGGGGGCCATTTTCATGCTTGCGAGCCAAGCATGGCTATGTTTAAACTTAAACGAGAAGACCTAATAGCTGAAGTAGAAGATATAATTGGTGTTGCAGGTTTTTTAGAACTCGCAGCTGATGCCAATATAACGCTATTCGTCTAGTCAACATATTCCAAGGAGTTTATTAACTGCTTCTAAAACTCCTTGCCCATAACTTCCTTTAGTTACCAAATCAGCAACTTTTTTTGTTTTTTCATCAGCATTTCCAACAGCAATCCCAAATCCAGAAACTCTTAACATATCAATATCATTTTCAGAATCCCCAATCGCCGCGATTTCCTTAACATTAATTTTCATTAACTCAGCTACTTTTTGCAAAGCTTTTCCTTTCCCAATGTTTGGATCTTTAATGTGGATTGCAAATCCTGTATCAATTGCTTCGAGCCCGAACAATTGGCTCTCTCTATGGATTATACTTACATCCACT
>JACRDV010000061.1 GCA_024860865.1 Methanobacteriota archaeon
GAAACCAAAGGACCTAACGAAAGTAACAGTGCGGCTCAATACACTTATTGATGAGTTAACTAATAGTGACTATAAAAATATCAGGTTAGTCTTTGATTCTTATACAACTTTGATGTTAGTTTCTGGAATTTCTGAAATATCTGCTAGTGCTATAATGTTTGCTCGTAGTCTATTTGCAAAAATGTATGAGCTCAAGCGCGAGACAGCAATTCTTATAAGTACATGTGAAGTGCTTTCACATGAGATAGAAACGCTTTTTAATCATCATATTGATGGTGTAGTTGACTTAAGAGTTAAAGAAGTTGCTAGTAAGCTTCAAAGGACTTTAAGAGTTCGAAAACTCATTGGCGTAATACATTCTACTGGGGAAGTTCCATATGAAGTCGTGGAAGCTGGAATTGTCATTAGAAGATGAGTCAATTTAAAATTGTGAAAGTTATGTTTTATAAAAAAGAAATGATTGAGTTACATGAAATAATTTTGATGGTAGCAAAATATTTTCAGGCAAATCTCACTGCTTACAAAGAGTTTTTGAAAATTAACTGCAATTCAGTCGAATTCACTCAGTTATCCTCAGCCAAACATAAATATGCTATCTTTTTGCTTATCAATGCCATTAAACAATCAATCTGAACTTACCAGAAATAAAGACAATACCTTTTAAAAACTATGATAGTGCTAAATATCCATTGGATATTTTAAATAAGGCACTATTAAGTTTTAGTTTTTTTAATTCTATGCTAGTCGGTTTTTCAATTTGTCTGCCTGAGTTGATTGTCTGACATATGTCAGACAAAAATCTGACCAACGAATAAATACAATGTATTATAACTTTAATTAGAGAATCTTAAATCTATAATCTGCTAAGGTTAAACCATGCCTGAATTGAGTTCAGCTATAATGAAAGGAGTTGTCCGAGATCTCAAACCCGACGTAGCTATTAATAAACAACAAGCTCATGCAGGCGAACAAGTTAATTTAAATAATGTGGAAGCTTTAGTTCTGACTAAAGACAACAATTTAGTTTTTGGGAATGTCTTGAAATTTGACCAAAATGCAAATGTTTGGTTAACTCAACCAAAGGCAGTTGATTCCTCTGGTTCTCAGCATCAGTTTACAGTTAAGTTAAATGGCAAAGATGTTGAAGTGAAAAGTGTTCTTTTCCATAATTCTTTTATAAAATCAATCTATGTTGTAAGCGGCCAAATTGAAACTGTTCCTTCAAATGGCAGTCCAACTTATGAAGTCATTAATGACTCAAGCAGGTCGGAAACTAAACAAACAAAGCCGACTCTAAAGAAATCATATGAAATTGAGTGATAAAAAATGGTTGAACCAATTTTCGCAACAATCGATGAATGTATAAATGAAGCAATTGATTGCTTCAGCAAAAAAGAATTAAGAGGATTTGTTTCTGCCTTTAAGAAAGCAGCTGAGGAACTTCATGGTTCTGAATCTTATCAATTTAGACCTTGGGATTATAATGCTCCTTTAGCTGAAAAAATCCGTGAGCTAGAAACTTTAATTGAAATTTTTGCATATAGTGCTAAAATAAAATATCATCATTATAAGTATCCTTGCTCTGGCAGAGAATGCAATCCAAAGTGGAGCCCAATATTGGCCTGCGATGGCTTCACTTCGTGTTACACAGCATATAATCTTCACCAAGATCACAAGTGCCTTTATTGCGCAGGTCATTTAGCTTACGATTCTCAAATAACCATTAATGGAAAAGAATACAATTTGGATACTTGGTCCAACTATGGCTCTTGGGAGCCTTTTGAAATAGCATTTAAAGCTTTCTTAAAATTTTATGAGGACGTTCGAAAAGCCATGTTCGATGAAAACCTGATTGGGAAGAGTTCGCTCACTAAATTCGTCAATTTGTTGCAAAAGATCGACAGCAGTTTAAAAACTACCCAATAAAGCACTAAATTAATTTATTCTAATCTTAACTTTTAGTTGTTTTAATCTAGAAAGCAATTTTTTGATTATTTTACTTGCTTTTAGAATACAATAGCTAAAATTATTTCACACTAAGTAACCTTTATTACTTGAATCTTAAATCTTAAGGCTGACTTTAACTTTTTTCAACTACCATCCCTCCAAGGATTTCTTTTATCTTTTTCTTAAAACCATACGTCCACTTCAGTTCTGCTGTGAATTCGCTGGATGAATGTACCGCTCAGGCAATCCAGCATAAACTTATTTAAGTAGTTGTCACTACTAAGTAGTGGGTACTACTATGTACTTCGACGAAGAACCGAAGCACAGTCTGGAAGATTTCTACGATAGGGAGGGGGAACTGAAAGAATTCCTCGATTCCATTCGCGCTGGCAGAAAGCTCATTTTGGCCATAGGCTTAAGACGGAGCGGAAAAACCTCGCTTTTGAACGTGGGATTGGCGCTTGCGAACCTACCTTACCTTATTGTGGATGTGAGGGAACTGGCTAAGTTCCCCAGGGCCACTCATTCAGATTTGCTTAGAATTCTCGAGCGAGCTATTCGCAGGATGGTCGAAAGGCATAGGGTAATGGATTTTCTCAAACGCGTGAAAGGTGTGAAGATTTATGGCTTTGAAATAGAGTTTGAGCGCGGGGAAAAGAAACCAGACTTAGGGGAGCTCTTCGAGGAACTGGATAGGTGGGCAGGGAAGAAGGGCAAGAAGGTGGTGGTGGCTTTTGATGAAGCACAACTTCTAGCAAGGGCAACTACTTGGAGATTTCAGATGTTTTTGGCCCACGCATATGATTATTTAAGAAACACCATTTTCATACTCACAGGTTCAGAAGTGGGGTTACTCTACGATTTCTTAGGCGTCGATGACCCTGAAGCTCCGCTCTATGGAAGGCATCGCGAGGAGGTAAAGCTTGATAGGTTCAGCGAGGAGAAATCAAGGGACTTTTTACTCAAGGGGTTCAAGCAAGCCAGAGTTAAAGCCTCTGCCGATGTCATAGACTACGCAGTGAAAAAGCTTGACGGAATAGTCGGTTGGCTCACCGCATTTGGAGGCAAGGCCTTGAAGATGGGGACCCGAAAAGAAGTTGTTGATGAGGTGCTGGAGGAGGAAAGCAAGCTATCGATCCAAGAACTGGAACATTTCCTTAACGTTAGAATGATCGCTAAGAAAAGATACATGGTCATGGTGAAGGGATTAGCGAAAGAACCTTTGGGTTGGGGGAATCTTAAATCGCTTGTTGAAAAGGAGTGTGGACCTATTTACAACAAAAATTTCACTGAGCTTCTCCATAACTTAGTTAAAGCTGGCTTCGTCGAGCAGCGCGGTGAGCTTTATACCATCTCTGATCCGGTGCTCCTTTATGCTCTGAAGGAAAAGAGGCGCTGAACTGGGCTGTCCTAGTAGTATCTTCGAAATGCACAAGAATGCCTTCTATTGACTGAGAAATGCTCAACTCTCAGTAGCTGGCTTATTAGGATTTATTTTCTAGGCAGTTGTTACAAGATTTTATAATCTAACTCAAAGAGGGTTTAGCCTTGTACTAATTAATTTTGTTAGCACTTCGACGAAAGAAATCAATACCTTGGTTTCGAGAAATTTCAAGAATCGGAAGCAGAAAATGTGTTGAATTCGATAGCATTGTAGCTTTTGGTTTTCAGCATAAGCACATCAATGGTAAACTAAACAATTTACTCAAAGTATTAGTTTAGTTAGTATTAGCAAAATTGTGAATAGCTAGATTATTCACTTAAAACTATAATCGAATAGCATCCAAATTTCTGGGAACCCAAACTTCTGTTTTAATTCTGTTCTCTAGTGTTTGGCCAAACTCTAAGCTGGTTTCTTCCTCACCATGACACACTATGATTTTCTTTGGAACAACTGATAAGCTCTGAACGAAGTTAAGTAGTTGCGGCCTGTCGGCATGTGCTGAGAATAGCAGCGGAGCTACTTTAATTTTGAGTTCAATTTCTTCACCAGTTGGAAGCTTAACGAATTTTTGGCCATCTAAAATTTCTCGACCAGTGGTACCTTCCACCTGATACCCAACTATAATTAAAGTATTTTTCGGGTCATTGAGCTCTTTTAAATAGTCGATCACAGGACCGCCTGTCATCATTCCAGAAGTTGCAAGTATTATAGCGGGTTCTTCTCTTAAAAGGACTTTTGCTCTGTGTTTTTTCTTGACTATGTGGAATAGTGGAGAATAAATTGGATTCTCATGCGTGTAATAAATCCTGCGCTGAAGGCTTTCTTTAAGATATTCTGGATAAGTTAAATAGATAGAATTTACTTCATTTATCATTCCATCAATAAAAACAGGAGTTTTTTCAAGTATACCTGAGCGCATATACTCTTGAATTATAAGTAGCAATTCTTGAGATCTGCCCACTGCGAAAACTGGAATTAAAACTTTTCCTTTTTGTGAAATAGTTTTCTTAATAGTTTCAATTAATTCAGTTTCAAGTGTTTTCCTAGCTCGATGGATATCGATCTTTCGACCATAAGTACTTTCGATAACTAGTGTATCAGTGGTTAGGTTAGATTCAGCCCGCTCTAAAAACCTTGTATTTAAAAAACAAAAATCTCCAGTGTAGAAAAATTTGCTCTGAGGAGTTTCTAAGTAAATAGAACTTGAGCCAATTACATGGCCAGAATTATATAAAGTAACCTTGATATCTGGCGCAGCATTGATTTGCTCTTTGTATTGGATTGGAATTGTGTGGGCGATTAACTGATTGATGTGCTCTTCTTGATAAGGTGGAGAAAATCCTCTCTTTTGGAGAACTCTACGATTGTCGAGTTGAAGTAGAACCATTATGTCAAGAGTTGGGCGAGTGCAATAAACCGGGCCATCATAACCAATTTTAAAGATGTATGGAACTGAACCTGAATGATCAATATGGGCATGAGAGATTATTATGGCATCAAGTTTTTTCACATCAAACTCTGGTGCATTAAGCTTTGGCAAAAGAGATTCGGGCTTGTCTGTTTCGATCCCACAATCTAGCAAAACTCTACTACTTGGAGTTTGAACAAATAAGCATGAACCTCCAACTTCTCTACAGCCACCAAGTGCTGTCAATCTCAGCCAAAATTCTTCTTCGGACTTTTTTCTAAATATCCGTTCAGCAATCTTTTCTAAAAAAGCCTTCCTTTCATTTGAATATAAAATTCGGTTGACCATTTTTGTGATTTTAGAGGGAATTTCCAACCGTTCAGAGATATCAATGATCCAACCAGTTGCCCAAATTAACTGATTAATTATTTCTGATCTATTAGCCAAGAAAAATCCCTTTTTTAATTCAACTAAAGCTTCGCCTAGTTCATCATTTCTATAGATTTTATTGAGAGCATGCTCAGATATCTTTTCATAAATAATTTTTTCAAGTTCAAAAGGGGGAACTCTAATGGATGGATCTGATCGAACAACTGCTTTTCCATCTAATTTTATTGAAAGCTCCTTAAGTAACTCTGGAGTAAATACAACTGGCTTTTTTGTATAAAGAGCTATAAATGGGCCTTCATACTTTATTTTAGTAATTTTAAGTCGTCTTTGAAGTTCAGAATCAATTTGATGCAAGTTTAAAACCTCGCTATTAGCTAAAGCTTAATTTTTTCATTCGTCAAAAAGTTCAGCTATTTCTATGTTGTAAAGTATAGATGTGGTGAATACAGAACCCATGTTACCCCGATTTAAGTTTTTTGTCTAATTTACTCAAATATCCGTTTGATGAAATTAATGCTGTCGAAGTCGGTATCATTTGAATAAATTTCAGTTATATTATGCACAAGCATAGCTGAAACTGTAACAGAATCATTAAAATCAATATGGTATTTATTGCTTATATTACTAGCTTGCCACATAAGTTCAAAATCCAGAGTAATGATTTCTAAATTTTTAATGCTACGAATTTTTTCCAAAATCGATTTAATATCTTTAATGCCCTCTTTTTCAAAGAACCAAATTACTTCTGAAAGGGTGAGTGTTGTTATTAGAGCCGACTCTCTCGTATTGATCCTTGATAGAATTTTTTTAGATAATGACCCGAATTTGGGGTGGTCATTAATCATGTAAATAAAAATATTTGCATCTACGTATCTCATTTAACAATTTCCTTCTTGCTTTGCTTTCTTATCCATTCTCGAGCTGCTTTTTTAGGATGTTCGATTTCCCTCCCTACTTTAATGCTACCATAAAGCGCGCTCACTGGGTCATCATATTTTCGCCTAGGAAGCAACGTCACTCGATTAGGGCTTTCTTTAATGAAAACTACCTCATCTCCTTCCTTAATCCCTAGAAATTCTCGGACTTCCTTCGGGATGGTAATTCTTCCCTTCTCTTTGACTTCAGCTGCCTCCATAGGACCACATATTTTTAATAGTTAAACAAATATATAAAAGTTACACTTTTTTAAAAAGTGACACTATTTTTCTTTAGTAACACTTATGGCCAATTTTTTCCCATTTCTTTAAGCGCAGAACTTTACCAAGTGTGCTACCGCGTTTAATTTCCTCTCTAATTCTATTTTCTCTTTCTCTGACATCGATTGCACGATTTACAATTTCAACAGCTCTTTCTTTTGGAATTACAACAACTCCATTATCATCTCCAAAAATTATATCACCTGGCCTTACTGTAACTCCACCGCACTTAATCTCAACATTAATTTCACCAAATCCTTTAGGCTCGCCAGCATGAGGTGAAACATATCTCGCAAAAACCGGAAACTTCATCTCTCGAATATCCTCGACATCTCGAACTGCTCCATCAATTACAACTCCGCGAATCCCTCTTTTTATTGCACTTATAGTCGCTAATTCTCCCCAAACCGCAGCCCTGCTTTTTTCAGAGTCGATAACTATAACATCTTTTTCCTTTGCTTGATCTATTGCTTCAACTGTTTTTGCCCAATCCCCACGCATAGTGAGAACTGTTAAGGCTTTTCCAACCATTTTAGTTGCCGGTATAATTTGTTTAATCCCTTTCAGAGTTCCTTTCCTGTGCATAGCATCAGAAACATTTGGAGTTGAAACAGTTAATAAAGCCTCAAAAATTTCTTCTTCAGAATATTTTTTAAACAATTTTGTTTTAACTGGTTTAAGCGTTTTTATGCTCTCTAAAATTTTTTTAGTTGCATCTTCTGCATTTTCAGCTTTTATTATTGCTCCACCGACAATTACAATATTCGCTCCATTCTTAACTATCTCAGGTGCTGTTTCAGAGTTGATTCCACCAGCCGCAGCGATTGGAATGTTAACACTTTTTGAAATTCTTTGTAGCTCTTTAATCGGATCGATTCCAATCATTTGCTGATCAATTCCTACATGAGCACAAAGATAATCAGCGCCAAATTTTTCAACTTCCTTTGCGCGCTTAGCAGGTTCTCTTAAGTTCATAAGGTCAACCATAATTTCAGAACCATATTTTTTTGCAGCTCTAATGGCCTCCTTTATTGTTTCATTAGTGGCAGCTCCAAGGATAATAATAACATCTGCACCAGCTTTAGCTGCCATTTCGACTTCGAATGCACCTGTATCCATGGTTTTCATATCAGCAACCAGAGTGTGCTTTGGAAATGATCTTTTTAAGGCTCTAACTGCATTCAGTCCTTCACTTTTGATTAAGGGAGTCCCCGCCTCTAGCCACTGAGCTCCTCCTCTAATAGCTTCTTTTGCGACTCGAAGGACCCTAGGTAGGTCAATAAGATCCAACGCAACTTGAAGAATTGGCTCAGCCATTTTTGATCACGATTGATTTAACATTTATTGCTATAAAAATGTGTATTTGAAAAGAAAGTAAATTCCAAGTCCAAACATTAAAAACCCGCATGTAAGGAGCAAGCTGCGATAAGCCCTGTTTCCAATAAAATGTTTTCCTCTTCCAATTGAGTAAGAAATAAAAGAATACCAACCTAAATCAGAAAACCAATGCCCTATTATAAATGAAATAGTTCCAAGCAAGCCAGCTATCTCAAAACTATATAATAAGTTTGCATTTCCAATGGTAACCCACCACAACGGGAAACTGGGATTGAACATGCTGAAAATAATTCCTCCAGCAATAAGACCATGGTGCTTAGATGACTTATCTATTAAGGATATCTTTTTTGCACCTGTGCGAAATAGGTCAAATGCAAGGAACAGCAAAGCAAATCCTCCGATAACTCCAACTATTTTTTGAAAGAGAGCTGTTTGTAAAAACAAAGCAAGTCCGCCAAATAGCAGCAAAATAACGCATATCTCACTTAGTATATGACCAAAAACTACCAGTGGTCCGACTTTAGCCCCTTTTTTTAGTGATGTAGAAATAGTAAATGTAAGAAGAGGGCCAGGGATCAATGCTCCAGAAAGCCCAATTGTAAAACCAAGAGCAAGCAAAACTAACAATGTAAGCATTGAAAATTTTTCCTCAAATTAGGGCGATTGCTAAGGCTGAGCCTAGCATAATGATAGCAATAATAATTGCAAAGATTGTACGC
>JACRDV010000065.1 GCA_024860865.1 Methanobacteriota archaeon
AAAGAAATAGATTCCCAAGGCCGATTTACTATACCTGCGAAATGGCGTGAAAAGGCTATTAAAGACTCGAAGGAAGTAATTGTATTAATGTATCCAAATTATCTGAAGATTCTGCCAAAAAAGCAAGTGAGCTTAACTAAATACTTTGATAAAATAAAAATAGAAAATATTGAAGACTTAACTGATTACCGTCGGGTTAGAAAGGCAATAAGAAAAATTTGAGGCAGAAAATGCGCTTTTTGGATGCCAATGTTTTTATTCATGCTTTTTTAAAAATTGGAAGGACTCTTAGGGCTGAGGAAAAAGAAATAAAGCAGAATGCGAAAAAAATTGTTGAAAGGATAGATAAAGGCGAAGAGGTACTAACTTCGGTTATCCATTTTAGTGAAATTGCCAATTTTTTAGAAGATTGGTTGCCTCTAGAAGAAGCGTTAGAAATAGAGTATGGAATTCTATCTAAGAAAAACATTGAAATAATACCGATTGCTAGAGAAGGCTATTATTTTGCATATGACTTAGCGATGGAAAAGAAGATAGGACTCAATGATGCATTAGCAGTTTATATTATGCAAAAAAGGGGTTTATTTGAAATTTATTCCTTTGATAAAGACTTTGATAGAATTAAAAGCATACAAAGAATAACTATTTGACCTTAAGAAAGAATTCTTGTAACTATTTAGCCATTGGAAGTGAATTCAGCATCAAAATGCATTAGATCGCCAAATTGACTATTGCTAAACTTGCAGCAAAGGTATTGCTTCATTTAAAGTCCTTAAATTAGCCAGCAGATACAATAAAATCAACTTCATATAGCTAAATAGTTACAAATTCTTATTGACACATAAATTAATGGATGGAGAGTCCCCATGGGATTGCGAAGATTTTTCATCACTGGTTTAGTTGTTTTTATCCCATTAGTGGCAACAATATACATCTTGTGGCTCTCATTTAATTTCCTCGATGGACTATTAAGACCTTTTGTAAAATTAATTGTAGGGAGAGAGATTCCAGGCTTAGGCATACTCGTTACACTTCTGCTCATTTTGATCGTTGGTGCATTTACAACAATTGCAGTTGGAAGAAAGGCAGTTGAAATATTCGAAAAATACTTGTTAAAAATCCCCGTAGTTAAGTGGATATATTCCTCTATAAAACAGGTTAGTGAAGTACTTCTCATGCAAAAGACGACTGGTTTTAAAACAGTAGTGCTTGTACAGTTTCCAAGAGAGGGCTCATATGCTATAGGACTTACCAGTGGAGCAACTGTTCAAGAGATACAAGACAAAACGAAAGAGCATGTGATCAACGTTTTTATACCTACTACGCCGAATCCGACTTCTGGCTTTTTTATAATGGTCCCAGAAAAGGATGTTATACAACTTGATTTAACGGTTGAGGACGCCTTTCGATTGATCTTATCAGGCGGTTTTACACAACTTCCGTCAAGAGAGACCAAATCGTGACTATTAAAAACTATTTTCGCATCGGTCCAAAAAGTTGTATCCTGCTATCCTTAAAAACTAATTAGATACGGCAAAATTCTTTCCAAATTCTTCTCCTTTATTGCAATATTTGTTTCTTTTTGAACTTCAGGTGGAGCATTAAATGCAATGCTAAGGCCCGCCTCTTTGAACATGCATATGTTGCTTGAATCATCGCCTATTGCTGCACAATCCTTTATCGGGATTCCCTCTGCCTTTGCAATATTGAGAAGAGCATCTCTTTTGCAAACGGAGTATTTTTTACAGTAGGGAAGTTCATAAGAGCATCTTTTCATGGATATATTTCCGGTTAAGACTCCATCTAACACTTCGAGTTCATTCGCAATTATGTGATCTAATCCTAAAATCCTTTGAAGGCGCTCAGCAACTAAAGTATAACTGATGCTTACAAGAGCGAGTTTGTAGCCAACTTCTTTTAGCTTTTGTAACGTTTCAACTGCTTTTGGCATTAAAGGAACTGTTTCTGCAACCTTTTTAACTTCTTCAGCACGCAGACCTTTTAAGAGCCTCGCAACTGCTTGAGTCTCTTTATATTTCTCGGAAAATTTCCCTTTAAGTTCTAAAAACTGCTTCTCAAATTCAAAAGCTCTGGCCAAAGCGATAATAGTTCGACCATCTAAAAGTGTATTGTCCATATCAAAAATAGCTAATTTAAATTTCGCCTGTTTCACTGACAATACCTTCGGCCAATAAGCGGAACTCAGGTTTTATTAATCTTCCGTATTCATGTGCTTTTTGGATTATTGTAGCTGCAACCTGTTTAGCCATCGGGATTAGTTCGTGTAAAGGCTTCATAATGTGGTTTTTAAAACCTAGATGAACCTCTTTTACTTTGGCCCCCAGCATAAAGGCATCTATTAGAAGGGCAACATCAATGCCCCAGTCTTCTACAAATTTAATCTTTTCAAAAAAACTCTTTTTTCCCGCAAACTCACCGCTGAGTGGCTGTGAGAATTTTAGTTCTGGAAAAAGTAGCTCTAAGAGAGGTTTAGCTGTAAGCTCTGTGACTCTGCCTGCTTTTCTCTCAAAGGTACCTTTAACAAAGTCATAATCCTCATATAGGATTGGTTTGGCAAGCAAGTTGATGAATTTAGGGGTAATATTCATTATATCCGCATCAAGGAAGACTACAATATTTCCCTTAGCCTCTCTCACACCCGTTTGAAGGGCTACCCCTTTTCCAGGGTACATCCTTTTTTCCTGAAGTATGACTCGGGCTCCAGCCCTTTCAGCTTCTTTGATGGTATTATCTGAGGAGTAACCATCGACAACTATAACCTCGGTAACGTAATGAATGCCCTTAGCTACCCCAATCACTTTGCCTATTGTTTCTTCTTCCTCGTATGCCGGTATAACTACAGTTACCTCTTCCATTTTTGGCACAAAAAATTTAAGACTAAATTTATTTTATATGTAATAATATAAAAAATTTTTCATCAGATAAATAAAAGATTAATTGATTAAAAAATTTTGTCTGACAAAAAAAATGGATATAATATGATAAATTCGATTAAAATTTAAATCCATTGGAAAGTGTATAGAAGAAGGAAAAGCGATGCCCTTAGAGCATTTTATACTTGAAAAAGATTAAATGGAACAAAATAAGAAATTTTTTAACAAAACAATGATTTTTCATTTAAAACCATGAAGCTCTTTGAAAAATCTTTTAATGGCTTTAGTGAGTTCGTTATCCATGTTTAATAAGTACAATTTCATTCTTCCAATTTCCCGCTCGTTGATTACTTTTCTCTTGACTAAAGACTCGATTGCTTTGATAACTCCGGTCGGCGAAATTTTAGCCTTTTTTGCCAATTCAAGCTCATAAAACTCTTTTTCAGGGTTTGAAATCAATGTGTGCAGAATTCTAATCTTACTTTTCGATCCAACCAATTCTTCGATCATCTTTGTTTCGCTGTTCTTAGGCGCTCGCATAGTTCCCCTCTTATTGGTCTTCTTCAACAGTAACCCCTCATATTAATATTTTTAACTAAAGTTTAGGTGTTTAAACAAATAATAAAGTTAAGTTTATTTTGCCTTTTTTAGGGATTTGAAGCCATTTTATAGGATTTAAATTAGCGTAAGTTTATAGGAAATTATTTTTCAGAAATCTTAATAATTAAGAACTGAACAGCAGGTGTCCAAAATTTTATAGTGAGTAACGAAAATATTATTAAAAATGATCTAAGTGGGCCCAGGGCCCGTAAGCGGAATCTTCCGCCGGGATGCTCAGCTTGGTTAGAGCGTCCGAGGAAATAACTCCGGCGAAGCTCATAACCGGATGGTCAGTTGGATGAACTGAGCTCAGAGGCTTCTATTGGCTTGAGCAGACTCATCCTCCCTAAAAACCGGTTCAAATCCGGTCGGGCCCACCAGTTTTGAATACACGTAAGCGAGCAACTTATCATTTATGAAATCGTTAAATCTACGGCAAAAGATTTTAAACCTAATAAAAGGAATTATTTCTAGTGCTCCGGTCAGCCGGGCGCTGCTGCTCCAGGTTCGACAAGAATCGGCAAAGGTAGTCTAGCCCGGTCAAAACTCTCAGTTGCCGGTAGGATTTCGGCCTTAACAGGTTAGTTTTTCTAATCTATGGCCAATCGAGCCGGAGACACGGGTTCAAAGGAGAAATTCTCTGAAAATCCCGTCCGGAGCACCACTATTTTTGAGAAATTACTTTAAATGAAAGCAAACTTATTGTTTTATATCGTTGCGGGGGTGTTCCGAGCGGTCAAAGGAGCTGGAGGTTTGCACTCAGGTGTAGATCGGCGAAGCTTAGGACCCAGTGGGCGTAGGCCCTTCCAGGGTTCAAATCCCTGCCCCCGCACTATTTTTACTTCTTTTTAGAAAATAAGCTCAAATTGCGTATATGATAGAAAAATAATGGTAAATTATTCACTTTTCAATATCTCTGCCATTTCAGCAGCTGTTACAATCTTTATTCCTTTATATTCCCGCAGGTTCAGGAGATGCTTGTCCCTGGAGACTATATAGTCTGCTTTTCCCTCCACAGCGCATTCGATTACCATGTTATCACTTAGGTCAGCTTGAATCACATCCAGCTTTATCCGAGGATTAATGATTCGGGACATGGAATATATCTTGTTCATGATCACTTTCACGGTCTGACCAGATCTTTCAATTATAGGCTTCAGCTTTTAGTCTTCCAGGACCTCTTCTACCTCCTCTAAAATGCCCACTGAAAGTAAGAGTTCGCCTTCTCCAGAGTCAATTCTTTCTAGGAGTTCTGATGGTTTTCCCTTCCAAAGAAACCCTGAAACAATGACGTTAGTGTCAAGGACAATCCTCATTTCCCAGCCCTTGTCTTTCTTATTAACTCCTCCAGGTCCGCTTCTTTAAATCCCGCCTTTTTAATCTCCCTTTGGATGGGAGCAGCTATCTCCTTAAAAGTCTTCTCAAGGGCCGTCCTCTCTATCTTCTTAAAAAGGATAGTATCATCTTTTCCAAAGACCAGAAATCTATCGGAAGG
>JACRDV010000064.1 GCA_024860865.1 Methanobacteriota archaeon
AGAGCAACTCCTGCTGTCATTAAATCAGTGGCATACCGCTGTAGTCTATATGCTTGTCTTCTCATGATTCTTCCAAAATATACATCAGCTTTTGAAAGCCTATCAAAGGCAGCAGCTAAATCTTCAGTTTTTCTGTACTCAAGTGGAATATTTTGATCAATCCAATTCAAAACATCCTTTGGATCTTCATCAAGATCCCAAAGCGCACTTCTCGCAAAATTGCATTCAAAGCTCTTGAAAATTCTGCTAAGCGAATCAAAAATTGTTATTTCTCGATTGCGAGTTCCTACTGCTTGTATATCGCTTAAAACTATTTGTGCTTTATCTTGGGCTAAAGCTTGAAAATCATTAATTGCTGCTCTTAAATCTCCTCCAGCTCGTTTTGCAATTTCTTCAATAGCATCATCGCTTACAATTAATTTTTCAGTTATAGAAATTTTTCGAAGAAGATTGGCAATTGATCTAACATTTACTTTTCTAAATTGAATCAATTTACATTTGGCTCTAAGCTCTTTAGGTAGTTGCCAAGGATCATTTGCAATTAATATTATTGGTTGAAGCGTTCCTTCAATGACTTTTTGAACTGCTTTTACTCCGCCTTTATCTGCTGCAGCATAGATATTATCAGCTTCATCCAGTATGATGACCTTGCGCCCTTTAGCCCCTTGAAAAAGAGTTCCAGAAACAGCAGCTGAGCCAGCAATCCTCTCAATTACATCATAAGTTCTTTGGTCGCTTGCATTGAGTTCGATTATTTCAAGCTCAAACTCATTGGCTAAAGCATAAGCTGAAGCAGTTTTGCCGCTGCCTGCTGGACCGTATAGGATAATTGCTTTTGGACTTGGCTTTCCTTTCAACCAGCCTATGATCCATGTCTTTAATTCATTGATTGCTTGGCCTTGGCCAATTATTTCTTCTAACTTCTTTGGGCGAAACTTTTCGCTCCAATATTCAAATCTCATTTCACTCACTTAACCTTTTAATTGCTTCTAAAGCAATCTTGATTTCAAGATCAATAGCTTTTCGAACTTTAGCATTATCGATCATGCGCTCTTTTGTGAGTAAATTTCCATTTGAAACCAAAATTGCACCAGCTCTGAGTTTCCTGAGATAAGTGATTGTAAAAATTATAGAGCACTCCATTTCAAAACAAAGCGCATTTTGTTCGCTCCAAAAGGCCGCATCATCTAGTTCTTCCCTATAGAATGCATCACTCGTGCAAATTAAACCAAGATAGTGTTTTGCTTTTAATTTTTTAGCGGATTCAACTAGTGCATTTAGAATATCGAAATTTGGTGCTGGCGCAAAATTTTCTGTAACATATCTTTTTGTAGTCCCATCAAGTGGGATTGCCCCGGTAGGTATAATTAAATCTCCAACTTTAATGTGCCTTTGAATTGCTCCACATGTCCCAACTCTAATGAATGTTTGTGCACCGAGATTTGCGAGCTCCTCAACTACAATTGCAGCTGAAGGGCAACCCATGCCGGTAGTTGCTGCTGAAACTTTAATTCCGTTATATGAGCCTGTATAAACTAGTAAGCCTCTGTGGTCGTTTACGAGGTTAGCCCCCTCCAAAAACTTCTCAGCTATTCTTCCCACTCTATTAGGGTCGCCAGCTAATAAGACATTTTGAGAAACTTGACCTAGTTTACACCTAATATGGAACTGAGACAAAATAACCACGTTTAATCATATTTAAGTGAAGGTATAAATAATCAAATAGGATGTTATTAAGAGATGAATTTAAGCTGAGGAATTGGTATGGACCGCCGTTGCCCATTTTTTAACCCCAAGGGATGTTTGAAAGCAAAGTTCCATATAAGGTGCATTGCTAACGACTGGCACACATGTGAAATTTTCACTGGTAAGAAGCAATGGCGCCAAATAAAAGAGGAACGAGGGGTTTGAAGAAGTCATATTGTAATATGAACGCAATAAGCGCGAATCATTGATTTAACTAGATGAGATCATCTTTTTTTTTGGGATTTTTTTGGATTGGATCAGCCATTTTCTCTTTGTTTGGATTTGTTGCTCTTTGCTTAAAGTTGATAAGAAGATCTTAACTGTAGCTCTTATGGGCAGTATTTTTCCAGATGTGGATATTCCACTTAGTTTAGTTTTTGGAAGGGGTTTTCACAGAGGACCGACGCATTCAATTGTTGGAATCTTAATTTTAGCTGTTGTTTTGGGATTGATTTTTTATAAGAAAAGTTTTAAATCTAGCTTTAATATTGGGCTGCTCGCACTAAGCACTCATCCCTTATTGGACTCTATACTGCCATGGCCAATAGAATGGTTCTGGCCTTTTTCCAATGAAAAAATTGTAATATTAACTATGTTTTCAAGTAAACACTATTTTTTCTTCTATATCTATTTAATAGCAGTTGGAATCATACTAGCTCTAACTTATTTGCTTTGGAAAAAGAAGAAATTAATTCCAATTGAGCCTTGGTTTGTTTACAAAATTTGATTAAAGGTATAACAAAAAACTAAAATATTCAGATTCGAATGTAGTAATGCGCAGTAGTTTTAGATTATATGCTTAACTATCGAATTTAATCTTTAGCAAACGTTAATCGACAAAATAAATCCGCTGTATGTTTATGTTATGGAATAATATCCTGTCAACTTTTTGTTCCTTGCCATCGCTTTTTATAACCACTTTTTGGAGTTCATCATCATCTCCTGTAATCTTTGGATCCATCATTAGAACGTTAAGTTGTTCATCAATAATTAGTTTGCCAGAAAATGCAAAGCCATCCGTTGTGATGATTACTCCATTTGCAACCTCATGCTTTTCCTGTTGAGTTGCTACTTGAGCAGTTGGCTGATTTGCCAAATAATAAATATCAGGTTTCCCAGCCGAATGTTGGGATGCTTTTCGAATTAGACTGGTGCCGCCTTCGTTCATTATCTCACCAAAAACAAAATGAGCTTTAGAATTATTTATTGTTTGGTCAGACAAATAGCGGACAATTGAGAACCGATGAAAAACTCGATGAAAAATCATCTATTTCCCTATCTGTTGAATGTAGTTTGTAAGCTCACGCACAAGTTCTCTATCCACTTTGCCATTTCGACCATTCTTGCAGACTGCAGTTCTTACGCCGGCAATATCTACTTTAAGTTTCCAAACTCTAATTAAGTCATTTTTTTGTAGATTACCTGCTAAAGCTGCTATCAATCCAAGCCTATGAGCATTTTCGATAAAAATTTTCAACTGAGTTTCTTTTAGAAAATCAAACGTGCTTTTGCCATCTTTTATTGCGGTGTCGATCATAGCCACATGAGCTTTTGCTTTCG
Source organism: Methanobacteriota archaeon (assembly GCA_024860865.1). Taxonomy (GTDB): domain Archaea; phylum JACRDV01; class JACRDV01; order JACRDV01; family JACRDV01; genus JACRDV01. The sequence goes on from JACRDV010000064.1 coordinate 3,307, forward strand.
AGGTTATAGTTGGCACTAACATTGGTTCAATTGCTCCTATTCTATGAGCATCTGCATAGCCTGCCACAGCCACTTTAATTTCTGGGCTAAACAAATTGACTGCACTTACAACTTTGTCAACTAAATCAATTGCTTGATCTTCTGTCATTTTTCCAAATAAGCCAAGCTTTACGTAATTGGCTCCAGCAAAAGCCGCACCTAAGGCTGCTTGAGCCGCAGTTCCAGGCTTATAATCTAAATCTCCTATAGTAGCTGAAACATCAATGGTGGGCGGAGTTAACTCTCTAATTTCTTTAATAATCCAAGGGAAATTAGCACCGAGAGAACCTTCTGAAGGGTTTTTAACATCGATGATATGGGCTCCGCCTGCAATGGCCTCTATGGCCTCTTGCTTATTTTTTGGACTAACTAAAAGCATCATATGATTTCGCATAACTTTTGTGGTCTTCCTTTTAATTACTTTTTTGACCATTTTGCGGGCAAAGGTAAGTTTTATAATTCTTCGAAAATTATTTTCAATGATGTTCTATGCGAATAATTCCTGTCCTTGATTTAATTGGCGGATTGGTTGTTTGTGGACAAAAGGGAGAACGCTCAAAATACCGGCCGATTAGGAGCATCTTTTGCAATTCAGCAGATCCGTTAGAAATTGTTAAAGCTATGAAACCAAAGGAACTTTATATAGCTGACCTTGATGCAATTGAGATGAAAGGTTCGAATCTTGATATTATTAACAAAATTAAATTTTATAATGATATTTTTTTAATTGTAGATGCTGGATTTAAATCTCTTTTAGAGGTAAACAACTATTTAGCAGCTGGTATTGATAAAATAATATTTGGCACCGAAACGCTTACTGATATTAATTTACTGAAACAAGCGAACGAAAAATTTGGAAGAGAAAAAATTTTAGTTAGCATGGATATGAAAAATGGAAAAATTCTTTCAAAAATACAGGAATTTCAACATATTTCTCCGATTAAGCTTGCAACATATATGCAGCATTTTGTTCATGAGCTAATTTTACTTGATATTTCAAGGGTTGGAACTTTGGTGGGATCAGATACGAATTTAGTTCGCTCAATAGTTAAAGCG
>JACRDV010000067.1 GCA_024860865.1 Methanobacteriota archaeon
AGAAAGAAAACCCAAAATTTATTCACAAAAACAAGTTAGGTCATTTTGGGTTATTATTTTGTTTCTTGTGCTTTTAGGATTATTTTTTGTTTTTATTTCATTTTATTTGTAATTTAGACTGATATTTTAAAAACCTTGACGATTCAACTAAATTAATTGTTAATTTGGCAACTAAATCAGAATCATTTCAAAAAACATTTTTAGGTGATGTAAACATAACAGGAAATAGCTAATTCGATTGTGGTTAATACTATGTCAAAAGAAACAGTGATTGCAGACAAATGGGGCAAATTCATCTTTCGACCTGGAGAAATACCTGAGTATGTTATTGATAATGCCAAAAGTATTGAAACCTATAAAACTTTTTCAAAACTTGCGCCTCTAATGGAAAATGATAATTTAGAAGAAATAATGATCGATGGTGTTGGCACACCTGTATTTGTTTTCCATAAAAAATATGGCGCATGCAAAACCAATATAATGTTCGATAATGATGTTGATATTTACAACCTTGCCTATAAAATTGCATCAACAATTGGAAGAAGAATTGATAGGAATGCACCACTTTTAGATGCTAGAATTCCAGGAGGGTACCGAGTTAATGTTGCAACAACACCAGTTGCTATTAGGGGAACTACTATAACAATTCGTAAGTTAGCAAGGCGTTTATCCATATATGATCTTTTGAAGTCTAAAACGTTAGACACCACAGTTGCAGCGTACCTTTGGGTTTGTATTGAAGGGATGTTATATTCACCTCTTAGTACACTATTTGTTGGGCCAACAGCATCAGGGAAAACTACTATTATGAATGCATTTGCTAACCTTTTGCCTCAAAACCATAGAGTCGTCTCTATTGAGGATATAGCAGAAATAAATTTACCATATTCTCCTCATTGGGTGCAACTTGAATCTAGACCACCTGAAATCGATGGTACCGGTGCTATTACGATGAACATGCTTTTGATAAATGCACTAAGAATGCGCCCAGACAGAATTATTGTTGGGGAAGTTCGTGGGGAAGAGGCCTACACGTTATTCGCAGCAATGAATGTTGGACATAAAGGGGTATTGGGAACACTTCACTGCAATTCAGTAAAGGAAGTGCTTGCTCGAATAACTTCTCCCCCAATGAGTGTCCCAGTCGAGATGGCATCTGCTTTAGATTTATTAGTTATGCTTAGCAGGTATTACACGGCTGATGGAATAATCCGCAGAGTTTTTGAAATTGCAGAACTAGCAGGCACAGAGGAGGGTATGCCACAGATGAACCTAGTGTATAGATACTCGATAGCTCACGATACAATTAAAGATACAGGTGTACCAAAAAGAAGTATTCAAACTATCGCTAGTGCTATAGGGTTAAGATCAGCAGAGGTGATCGAAGAAATAGAACAACGTAAGACTATTTTTGAGACATTATTGGAATATAATGTGAGTGAACCGCAAACAATCTATAAGTTGGTTCAAGCTTATTATCAGGATAAGTCATATGCAATGGAATATCTAAATGATATCACACGTCCTTTAAAAAGTGATTGAGTTTTTAAAAAATTTAAAAAAATTTTAAGTAAAGAATAAGAAGAAAGTTAAGTTGTTGCTGCTGAAGATTTATAAAGCTCATATCCAAATAAAATAAAGAAAATTCCGCACGCTAAATAAACAGATCCTAAGCCAAAAGCTGATGCAATGGAAAATGGAGTAGCCCGAGCAGCTGCAAGTCCAAGCTGTATTATTTCAATTCCACTGAGAAGGAAGTTAATCGACCAAAAAAATTGAATAATCCCATATAATATTGCTGCAATTGCACCATATTTTTTTAGTTTTTGCATTTTTAACCTCCGAGCTCTTTTACATTGCACTGCACGTTTGCCTCTACCATTACTTTAAGCTTTTGAAATGCGAAATGCCTTCTATAAGACATTCTCGGGCTAAAATCAGAATTAACTGATTATTTCACTAATTTATTGCCTGCTCTTGAAATCCAATTTAAAACTAAAAAACTTGAGACTATTTTTTTGATGAATGGTGCGTGTTATCTAGCATGAGATCTTAGTTTGTCAGACACCCGTCTTAAACACTCTAAAATATTTGTTTTTAAATTACTATTATTATAAAGAAAATAATATTTTAGAACGAATTCCAAAATAAGTGAAATGATTTAAATGCCATTAAATCGACTAGTGATATTTTCTGTTGTTGTGGTTGCACTTTTAGCTATAATCTTTTTTGTTGAGTTTAATACTGGTGTTGAGAAAGACGATTTAAAAGTTGTATGGGATATAAAACCTGATAAAACAATTGACCTAAAAGTACAAAATGAAGCCCAGCTGTTAGTTACAATTGAAAACATTGGAAAAGGGCCTGAAACAGTGAAAGTAAAATTAAATCTCACAGAAGGGATTACTTGCGATAGTGTTGAAGAATCTACTGGCACTCTAAAACCAGAGGAAGAGAGAAGATTTTCTTTTAAGTTTAAAATTAATAACAATTCTTTGCCAGGCAAGTACAGAATTGACTTAAATGTAACAAGTGCAACTGGAGACTCGCTTTTAGCAAAAGTTTTCTTAAACGTGATCAAATAGGTTATAGGATCTCATAGGTTTCGTCAGTGGGTAGTCCTTTCTCCAGTAATTTCTTTTGATATTCTTCCTGAGACAAAGCCGGAACATAAATTTTAGCCCTTCCCCTTAACCCAACTGCCTTCAAAAAACCAGCTTCTTCAAGTTTTACTAAGGCTTCAGAAGCCTCTCGAGTGCCAGCATTGCTAGATTCCACATTTCTCTTCAGAAAATGTTGGACATTATTAACTACATCGTAAACAGTAATTTGGTTGCTTTGATAAGCTAGTTTCATAATTTGTTCATAGTGATAAATTGAGACCATTTAAAAGGCCTCTATTTCTTTAGGAGCGGGGTTGGCTTTCTGAGTGCAGGAATTTCAAAGGGCTTATTTAAAAGAACAACTTCTCCAATTCGCTGGATATTTTCCCAAGGCACTTCTCCTTCGTAAACTCTCTGCTGAGGCTCTCCTTTTCCAGGGGCTTGGCCAATTAGAAGCGATTTAACTTTGCCTTCGCCAGTTATCCTTATGTTTCGGATATATCCGACCTTGTTTCCTACCGCGTCAATAACTTCCTTTCCAACCAGCTCGTCAGGAGTATATTCAGGAGCTTCAACCAAATTTTTCACCTCAATTTGCATTATCACTTTAATATTTAATACTTAAAGATAGCACTTTATTATTTGAAATCTGCCCTAAAAAGGCATCGATTAGAGATTAGAAATTTGCTAAAAAAAATAAAAAAACAATAAACCTCTTAAAATTTATAGGATTTGGCTATTTCTGCTGTTTTCTTTGCAGCTAAAAGAAATGCAATAAAAGCCCCTATTTCAAGGATGTATTCTGGATACACAACGGACTCTCCAAATGCTTCCTCCAACCCAAAGTGTTCTCTTACGAAATGCGATATGACAGAAAGCAAGAGAAATACTAAACTAATGGAGAACCTTGAGAACACCGCTCTATGAAGCAATTTGTGCGTAGATCTGTACAATAAAATAAGAGAAAAAGTTCCAACAATTATCGTTGTAATAGCAAACGCATAGTGTAGAGGCCCTAGCATTTTATCACAAATAGTTTAGTGTATAAAAAAGGTTTTCATTTAATAATATTTTTTCCATATGTATGTGTGTTCGACTTATTAGATTTTAATATTTTAGTAAGTTTATGTCCTAAATATTATAATGCATTTAGATAATAGTTCAAACTTTTCTAGAGTTACCATTTTCCTCGTGAAAGTTAAATCAAATCGAGCATTTTTTGAATTTATCCTTACTCTAATTGAGCTTTTGGAGAGTTTTATCCAGAAGTTGACTATTTTTAGATATAGCTCTTTCATGCATCAAAATCCAACGTATGTTGCAGTTTCTAGGATTTTTTTGTAAGCTATTTGTAATGATTCTAATTTGTTGATTTGTGGCTATTATTTTTGCAATAACTAAATAACTATTTACTTCATGAAAAATACTTTATCATAAGGTGAAAAAATGAAATTCCCAAGCTTCTTAAGCATATTTGCTAGCAAAGAAAGAGAAGTAATTAATTTGTTGATAGAACATCTTACAGACATAAGAGAAGTCATAAGGGCGCTTCATAATGCTTTAGCTAATATGTGCGAAAAGAGTGATGAAACATTACTAGCTGTTGAAAATGTTTTTAAATTTGAAGATGAAGCAGATGAAGTGAAGCGGAAAATAAGCGCAAGACTTGCCATAGGTGCTTTTCTTCCAGCAACCCGTGAAGATCTATTTAAGTTTGTTTCTCACGTAGATGAAATTGCTACCGGGGCTGAAGAACTAGCTGTACTAATAAAAATACAAAAAGGTCGTATAGTTGGCAATCCAATTAAAGGACAAATTTTATTTAGTAGCGATTTGGCCCTTGCTACGGTAAGTAAATTGCGCGAGGCTACAATTGTTCTTTTGGAAGCACCCGGTAAAGAGGATGCAGCAGGCATATTAAAAGAACTACATGAGTATGAACATCAAGTTGACATAATTAAAAATGAGGCATATTCCATTTTAATGGAACAATCGGGCCAACTTGGATACATGCATTTTTGGCTGCTTAAAGAAGTTATCGATAAGATTGAAGGCATCTCAAATGCAACAGAGTCTGCGGCTGAAACTTTAGTTGCAATGACGATGGCTCGCAGATTGTGAACACTTATATAATTGAGGCTTTTTTTTGGATTATGTCTCTTTGCTTGCAGTTATCATTGCATTATTGCTCTGCTTGATTACTGGTGCTAATAACGCTGCTGATTGTGTAGGAACTACAGTTGGTGCAAGAATAACTTCTAAAAATTTTGGATTAGCAATTGTTGCGGCAGGTATCATTTGCGGGGTTTTTTTTGAAAGTTCCAAGCTTGCAATATTTGGCAGTTTAATCGCCAATATCTCTCCAAATCTTATTCTCTCAGTTTTAGTTGGGGCTACCATAGCCCTCTTATTGGCTACCTTGCAAGGAATTCCTATTTCTGCAGCTCAAGCGGTTATAGGTGCGATTATTGGGGCCGGTATGGCTTATGGTTGGGGTTCTATCAATTGGCTTAAAATTTTGATTATAGTGGCCTCTTGGCTTTTTGCACCTCTTGTGGCTATTTTTTTGGGTGTAATAATGTACTTCTTGTTCGGGTCCGGGTTTTCAAAAATTCGAAGTTTAGCTCTGTTAGAGCTTACAATAACTTTATGTTTGCTCTTGAGCAGTTTTTATGCAGCTTATGTATTAGGTGCAAATACGATAGGATTGATAATGGGAGTAGTAGTTTCTTTAGGAGCTTTTTCACCTTTTAATTATAAATTGCTGGTTTTATTTGCAACAATAGTTGGGCTTTTATTTAGTTATAGGACTATTAAAACAGTCGCTAATGAAATAACTGAGCTTTACCCAATGGCTTCTTTAACAGGGCAGTTTTCAGCTTCATTTCTTATGCACTCCTTTACACAGCTTAGCATACCTATCTCACTAACCCATGCAGTTGTTGGTTCAGTGATGGGAATTGGACTAACTAAAGGTGCAAGCGGTATGAATGTTGAAAGAGTGCGAATGATAGCAAGAGGTTGGATTATTGCTCCATTAATTTCATTAGCAATAAGCTATGCAGTAATGAAGTTGCTCATTTTTTAATTGAGTGATAAAAATGCAGTTCGCCTGGGCTAATGTAGAAAATTTTGAAAAAGCTGATGTTGTTATAATTGGGGTTCCGGATGAGAGTGCCTCCCGTGCGCTAAGAAAAGGCGCAAGCAAAGCCCCTGATAGAATAAGAAAAATCTCAAATGAAAGAGAAGTCTTTGAAAGGAAGAAAATCAAAGTAATAACTCTCCCGGGAGTCTGTCCTTTAGAGAAAAGGATATTTGATCATGGAAATGTGAAAAAGAAGGATATCTCAAAAATTATAGAAAAAATTGTTTCAAATGGAAAAATTCCTGTTACAATAGGAGGAGATCACTCGATAACTGCTGAAATATTGAAAGGGATTGATAAGGTAAAGAAAAACGTCGGCATAGTTTATTTTGATGCCCATCCAGACTTCATTTGTTCTTCAAAGCAGTACTATGGTTCAGTAGTTTGTGATATCCTCGATTATAAAAATATCAATTTTGATTCCAGCATTGAAATTGGCTTGAGAGCTCCTGAACCAGAGGAATTGATCAATATAAGAAGAAAACATTTGAAAACTATTGCTTCAGTTGATGTTGTAGAGAAGGGATTGCAGAAGGTTGTAGAAGAAGTAAAAGAAAGAGTGGAGGAAAACATTTACATCTCTATTGATATGGATGTTGTTGACCCTGCTTTTGCTCCCGGAGTTAGTACTCCTGCTCCCGCAGGTTTGCTCAGCAATCAGCTCATTTATTTGTTAAAAGAAGTTTCAAAACTAGGCACAATTGGTTTCGATATAATGGAAGTTTGTCCTGCCTATGATATTCAAGATATGACTTCCCACCTTGCAGCTAGGATAATTATTGAAACTATCTCTTGCATGACATGCAAAATAAGTTAGGAGGTGTGAATTTTGCAAAAATATAAGCTCTATATCAATGGAGAATGGGTTGAATCTGGAGAAACTTTTACAAGAGTAAATCCTGCTAACCCCAAGGAAGTCACTGGGGAATTTCAACAAGGGAATGAAGAGGACATCGATAAAGCTGTAGAGGCTGCAGAAAATGCTTTTGAAAGATGGAGCGAGGTTCCACCTCCAAAAAGAGGCCAAGTTCTTTTAAAAGTTGCCCAGTTGTTGAGGGAAGATAAAGAAGATTTGGCAAGGTTAGAAACAATAGAAATGGGGAAGGTAATAATTGAAGCGAGAGGAGATGTGCAAGAAGCTATTGATATTGCAGAGTACATGGCTGGAGAAGGAAGAAGGCTTTTCGGTTTTACTACCACTTCAGAGCTGAGAGATAAATTTTGCATGACAATAAGGAGACCAATAGGGGTAGTTGGCTTAATAACTCCGTGGAATTTTCCTATTGCTATTCCAGCGTGGAAAATAATACCTGCTTTGATTTGTGGCAATACTACAGTTTTTAAACCTTCAAGCGACACTCCGCTCTGTGCTATTAGATTAGTTGAAATTCTAGAGAAAGCTGGAGTTCCAAAAGGAGTAGTTAATTTAGTTACTGGTCCCGGTAGCGCAGCAGGAATGCATTTAGTTAGACACAAAAAAGTTAGGGCTATTTCTTTTACAGGTCATAGAGATACGGGGGAATTAATCCTAAAAGAAGCTGGTTTGAAAAGAGTTGGTTTAGAGTTGGGAGGAAAGAATGGAATTATTATCATGGATGATGCAGATCTAGAACTTGCTTTAGATGGAGTTATTTGGGGAGGTTTCGGTACTACCGGACAAAGATGTACAGCCGCTTCTAGAGTAATAGTCCACGAGAAGATCAAAGAAAAATTTGAAAAATTGTTGGTCGAAAGAATAAACAAATTGAAATTAGGCTCTGGTTTAGATCCAAGTGTTGATATTGGTCCTTTGGTCAATAAAGCAGCTCAAGAGAAGAGTCAAAAATACGTTCAAATTGGTTTGGATGAAGGAGCAAAACTTTCTTGTGGAGGAAAAATTCCAAAGATGGAAGGATTTTTCTTTGAGCCCACACTTTTCACAAATTGCTCTATTGACATGAAGATTGCTCAAGATGAAATATTTGGGCCAGTTGTTTCTTTAATCTCAGTCAAAGATTTTGAAGAGGCTATCAAAGTTATGAATTCAATAAAATATGGATTGAGTTCTTCTATTTATACAAATAATATAAGAAATGCCTTTAAAGCAATTGAGAAAATTGAGGCTGGGATAACTTACATCAATGCAAGTACGATTGGAGCAGAAATTCACTTGCCTTTTGGTGGTATAAAAGATTCTGGAAATGGAACTAGGGAAGGGGGGCAGACAGGGATCGAAGAATTCTCTGAGATCAAAACTGTATACATAGACTACTCGGGTAAACTTCAACGAGCTCAAATCGATGTGGAGTGATAGAATGAAATGCAAAGAATGTAAAATTGAGATGAAGGATAGACTTTTCCAAGATACCAGAGATAGAACATTATCCAATAAGAATGGCAGGGCATATAAATGCTCACGCTTGGAAGCATTGAGGTAGATTTAAAGACGAGCAAAAGGTTAAGAAGGGAATTGCTTTAGCGGTTCTGATGAAACAATAAAAATCGATGGAAATCTCTGGAAAAGAGTGGATGAGTTCATAAGAAGAAGAGAAGAGGAATATCCCTTGTTGAAAGATTGTAAATTGCGAGTCTAAAGACGATTGTCTTTTCTATTATACCCACATGAAAATTAAAGCTGAGAAAGGTTATGCTCCCACTACAAAACCCATAATTCTGATCCTGCCATTTTTCGGAAAGCAAATGAATTTCGAGAGCGATGGAGTTCTAATAAACCCCCTTAGCAGTTTCCTGCTAGGATGAATATGAATACACCAAAAAGTTTAAGAAAACAATAGCAAATATTGTACACAAGGTGAGGATATGTCATTAGGGTATGTTGCGGCGCGTCTACCCAAAGATCTTTTGCAGGAAGTGGACAAAGTCGCCACAAATTGGAAAATGGACCGGTCAACAGCTCTACGGCAAATAATAGATGTTGGCATACATGAGATTAAGAGAAGAAAAGCGATTGAGCTATACCGTGAGGGAAAAATAACTCTTGGTAGAGCGGCTGAAATAGCAGAGGTTCCGTTATGGGTAATGGCTGAAATTCTAAGGAGGGAAAACGTTCCGTTTAATCTTGATGTAGAGGCTGTGATAGAGGCAGTTGACCGTTTTAGTTAAAGTAGACATACCATCTCTCTCAAAATTTATCTGTCTTAGATATTGAAATCATCCCTAAAAAACTTTAGCTAACTCATCAACTAAGAAAGTTAGCAAATAAAGGATGAAAAATAAGTTTATTACCAATTAAATATTGAAAAAAATTATATTGAGGGATTATTTTAACAATTTGATCGCTTCATTTTTGTCTGGAACACCAACAAAAGCAACTTTGTCATCTATTATAGTTGTAGGAACGCTCATTATCGAGTGCTTAGCAACTAATTCCTTTCCCTTTTCTGAATTGACATCTGTTTCTTCATATTCAAACTCATGCTGTACTCTCAGTTCCTCCCAAAGCTTTTTCGCTCGTGGACATATAGGACACCATTTAGCGACCACAAGAGTAACTTTACTCATTTCTTTGCCTCCTATTACCTTTCTGACCATATCTTTAGGAGGGAAGCCAAAAATTTCTCCTTCATAAAAATAAATTCTGCACTTCATTCCAAAGTCCTTTGACTTCTGAGCTTTTCTTTCTACATCGTTTCCATTTATTCTAATTGTTGGAGAACCCAAGAACTTTAGCTCTTTAGCCTCTTCATTCGATTTTACCTTTATCATTTCAATTTTTGCATCAATTTTTTCTTCTTTTAATACTTCATTCAGAATTTGGAGAGCAATTTCATATGTCGGGCATCCATTAAAATATAAAAGCTCTATTTTCATCCAATCAACTTTTTGTTTTAGCTCCGAATAGTTCTTTTTTCACTTCAGGGTGAATTGCTCAAACCTTTCTTTATTTGCCTTACATATCGGACAAACTTCAGGGGGCTGTTCTCTTGCGCATAGATAACCACATACTCTGCACCGCCAAACTACTACTTTTTCTTTCGTCACTTGCGATTCAAATGCCTCCGTGCTCCTTTCTACAGGTCTCCTTTCAGGGACAGGTATCTTAGGCATATTTCCAGCTATCCAATCTTCAGTTACATAGAGGCCGCATAAGCAACTGCCAAAATCTGCTAAGTCCGCATCGCGATAATCGCAGGGACAAATTATGTCCAAATCTTCAGATTTATTTCCGCTAGCAAGCCTGCAAGGGCAAGCCCAGTATCCATATCGTTTTTCGTTTTTAATTAAGCCTTTAACGATTTCTAGAGTAAATTCTTCATCTGGATTGAGGTGGTACCCTGAACCTTCAGCCTCTCTTTTTAATCTGAGGTGAAGTTCTTCTACCCCTCTTTCCGTCATAAATCTAATGCCTTCCTCAACTCGAATTCATTATGGCCTACTATAACTGTTCTGTTTATGATTACAGTAGGAAATGAGAGCCTTTTGTTCATGCTGAGTACTTCTTCCATTATTTTTTCCCGTTCAACTCCATCAAGTTCATCGACATAGATGTACTCATATTCCACTTGATTGTTATCTAAAAAATCTTTCGTTTTCTTACAAAAGGGGCAAGTGCTCAATGCATATAACTTTATGTTGCCTCTTTTAATCCTTCCCAGCACCCTTATCATAATTAGCACTTTTTGCTTTGATTCTTTAAAATTTTTTGAGTCATCTTATAATTTTAGGCTGTTGCGCCTTAGGGTTGTATCTTTTCAATCGCAAAGAATTAGAAACTACTGTGACAGAACTAAATGCCATAGCAGCCGCAGCAAGAACTGGATTTAGCAGAATTCTAAAGAAAGGCCACAAAATTCCGGCAGCCACTGGAATCAGCGCAACATTGTATGCGAATGCCCAAAAAAGATTCCACTTAATTGTTCTCATTGTTTGTTTACTAAGTTTAATACTAGCTACAACATCTCGCAAGTCATCTTTAATGAGAACAATACCTCCGGTTTCAATTGCTACATCAGTTCCTGAGCCGATTGCAATTCCCACATCTGATTGAGCTAACGCAGGCGCATCGTTTATTCCATCGCCAACCATAGCCACAATTTTACCCACCTCTTGAAGTTTCTTTATTTCATTTGCTTTCTCTTGTGGTAAAACTTCCGCTAATACTCTGTCCATGTTTAATTGCCTAGCAATTGCTTTAGCAGTTCTCTTATTATCACCAGTAATCATAATAACTTCTAAACCCATTCTGTGAAGTTCTTCAACCGCTTCTTTGGAATACTCTTTTAAAGTATCTGCTACAGCTATTACACCAACTGCTTTCTTATCGGCTGCTAAAATCATTGCCGTCTTTCCTTCATTTTCAAATGTTTTAATCTTCTCTTCCAAATGTCCTACGCTTATGTTATTATCTTCCATTAATTTCCGATTGCCAAGCAGTATTTCTTTCTCATCGACTTTCGCTCTCACACCGTGTCCGGGAATAGCTTCGAATCCCTTTGGGTCCTCTATTTTCATCCCTTTCTCCTTAGCCTTATTAACAATAGCCTCCCCAAGTGGATGCTCTGAACCCTTTTCAGCCATACTAGCAAAGAGCAATATATCATCTTCTTTGAAACCGTCAGCAGCAAGGATATCAGTAACTGCTGGCTTACCTTTAGTTAGAGTGCCTGTTTTATCAAAAATTATAGTTGTGAGCTTGTGAGCTGTCTCCAAACTCTCTCCACCTTTGATCAGAACCCCACTTTCAGCGCCCTTCCCTGTGCCGACCATTATTGCAGTAGGTGTTGCTAATCCAAGAGCGCATGGACAGGCTATAATTAATACTGCAACAAAATTCACTAGAGCAAATGTAAGTGCAGGATGAGGACCGAAAAAGTACCAAAGGATAAAAGTCAAAGTTGCAATTCCAATAACTACAGGAACAAAAATGCCTGAGATCTTATCTGCCAACCTTTGAATAGGAGCTTTAGATCCTTGAGCTTCCTCGACTAACTTAATTATTTGAGCCAATACTGTATCTTTGCCAACCTTAATAGCTTCAAACTTAAAGGACCCTGTTCTATTAATTGTAGCTCCAAAAACTTCATCTCCTTCTTTTTTTTCTACCGGCATACTTTCTCCAGTAAGCATGGATTCATCGACAGTAGAGTATCCTTCTTTTATTATTCCATCTACTGGAATTTTTTCGCCAGGTCTAACTACAACTAGGTCGCCCTTTTGAACTTCTTCAACAGGTATTTCAACTTCTTGGCCACCTCTAATAACTCGCGCAGTCTTAGCCTGAAGTTTCATCAATTTCCTAATTGCCTCAGAAGTTTCACCTTTAGCTTTAGCCTCCAGCAACCTGCCCAATATGATTAAGGTTATGATAATTGCTGCCGTATCATAATAGACTTGAGTAACAAAACCTCGAGTGGTAAAATAGGAAGGTATTATCGTCACAACCAAACTATACAAATAAGCTGCTGAGGTACCAACTGCAATTAGCGTGTTCATATCAGCAGTTTTATGCTTTAATGTTGCCCAGAAGCCTCGGTAAAACTGTAAACCAACCCAAAATTGTACCGGTGTTGCTAGTATTAGTAATGTGATATGGTTGTTTAGGAAATTTGGGATCCAAGGAAACCACTCTGGAAAACTGCCTAAAAAGATCGGCATGCTTAATAAAACGCCAATTATGAACTTTGTCTTTAGTGTTTGGATTTCTTTCTCTCTTGCTATTCTTTCCCAATCAGGAGTGATTTCTTCTTTTACTTCTCGGGGTTTATATCCTGCTTCTTCGATGGCTTTTTTTATTTCTTTTATACTAACTTGAGATGGAAAATATTCAACTGTAACTTTTTCCGTTGCAAGGTTAGCGCTCCCCCTGACCACACCTTCCAGTTGGCCTATGGCTTTCTCAATTGTCACAACGCAGGAAGCGCAATGCATTCCTTCAACAGGTATGGTTATCTTCTCTATATTTGCTTGATAACCCAGGTCTTCAATCGTTTGAATAAATTTTTTAACTTCTACTTTATCAGGATCAAAAACAATGCTTGCCCTTTCAGTAGCTAAGTTCACATTTACTTCACTTACACCCTCTAATTTTGATAATCCCTTTTCAATCTTTTCAACACAGCTAGCACAACTCATGCCGCGGATAGATATATCGATTCTCTTTTTCCCCATTTTCTGAAAACCTCTTAAATTCGAATTCAAAATATGAATAACTTCTACTGAAAATCTATTTCCAAATCATGTCTATTTTTCAAGCAAGTAATTATATATTGAAACAAAAATTGCTCCGATAGCTACTCCGGATACAAACATCTCTACTAGTCCAATTGCAAAGCCGCTTGGAGTTAGTGATTTTTCCTGCAGGACTACGCCACTGTGGAACAGATAACCGAAGAAAGCCATAGTGAATTTAGGAGTGATCGCATAGAATAATCCGCATATGGCATAAATTACTGAAAACAACAGCCCTAGCGATAACGATACTGCTTTTAAATTTAGTTTTTCACTTATTTTTACATCCCCCTTAAATTTTTAGTGAAATACCGATCTAACGGTAAAAACATCGGCACCTTGCACTTATATTCTATGTATTTCTCTCCAAACTTTTCTTCCATTTCTTTTTCTTCTTTTTTTGCTAAACGGTAGTACATTAAAGTTAGAATAGGCCACATGGCAAGTGTGATCAGCGTCGGCCATTGCACAAGCATACCAATTGTTATTATAATCAATCCTAGGTATTGGGGATGACGAATGTATTGATAAATGCCATCAGTTACTAGCTCGCCCTTTGAGTTGTATATTTTTTGCCAACCTTTAATTATCAAAATGAATCCAACGAGCATAATGAGACTACTTGTTATCATCACTAATATCCATGCATTTTTAAGGTCTATAATTTTCAACACAGTTAGTAGCGTCGCAAGTAGATGTCCTTGTTGATGACCGAATGAGAGCTGTACACCAAAAAGCGATGATAAAACGTATATTGTCAAGGGAAATCCATACATTTCAGTAAATAAAGCAATTATAAATGCCTCATAAAGACTTGCTGTGCGCCACTCTTGTTTTTTTATGGGTGTAAAATAACCGAGAACGAAAAAAGAGAATAAGATTATGTTTATGAACACCGCGGCCCAATTGCCATAAGCATAACTCAATGAAGTGTAATGCTCCAATACATTAATACCAATACTTCCTTGTTTTAACAAGAGAATAAAAAATGAAAAAGCGATTAGAAATAAGATTGCTATGAGACCAGACATCAATATTATTAGCAGTTTATGTTTAGAGGCACTTGCTGCTTTAAATTCTTGATTTATTAGGTTATTATCCATTATTTATCACTTTCAAATTAACTTTGATTGCACTAATTTTGCTCTTTTGATTTTAATGATGGTGCATCTCATGTCAGCCCTTTAGAAACTTCTTTGGATTTTTTTCAAATTCTACTTTGCACCCTGGAGCGCAGAAGTAATAGGTTTTACCTTCGTAGTTAGTTTTGTATTTAGCAGTCTTTTCATCCACAGTCATTTTACATACCGGATCTATTGCCACCCAATCACCTCCTTGCGCTGTAAATAAATCCGTCTGGTAATCTAATGGCACCCACTTCTATTATCCTCATGTTTACTTTTTGTTAATAATTGTGCTAACACCATCATAAGCGGGCATAGTAAAAGAATGAGAACTGCTAGAAGAGGTGATTGAATTCTAAAAAATGTTATTAAAAGCGCTATCGCTAATATAGGTATTAAACAACATAACGCCATTAGTAATTCATTTTTATGAACCTCTGCTTTTTTATCAGCATGAGCCTCTCCGTGAGTTGATCCACAACATTGCATTTTCTTCACCTTAAACTTCTTATTGCCTTATATTAATGAAGTAGTGATTAAATTGTATTTTCATTTAAAAAAAGAAAATTTTGGCTTTATAAATCTTTAAAAATGAAAATTTTTATATCTAAAATATTACAACATATAAAACAGGGATTCAAGTGGAATTAGATGAGGTAGATATAGGAATTTTAGAATCATTACAAGAGGACAGCCGCATCTCTTTTAACGAAATTGCTAATAAGTTAGGAGTAAGCCTGCCTACAATCCGCTCTAGAGTAGACAAAATGCTTGAACTTGGAGTCATATCTTCTTTCACAGCGAAGATAGATCGAAGTTCACTTCCAGAGCTGACAATTGCATTTTTGTTGTTAACTGTTAAACCTGCTGATATAAACAACATAATCAAACAACTTAAAGACATTAAAGAAGTGAAAAAGATTTTCCAAATAGTTAACAATCAACTACTAATTGAAGTTGTGGCTGCTGATATTAGTCAGTTTAAAACATTTATGAGTCAAAATATTGGACAATTAAAAGAAATTGAAAAAATAGATGCTTTTTTAGTTTCTGACATCGCAAAAGAAGACTTAAAAATTGATTTAAAATATCCATCATTAATTTCTCTTCGATGCGTATATTGCAAGAACCCAATAAAGGGCGAACCATTCATTTTCGAAGTAGAAAATAAAAAGTACTACTTATGTTGCCCAGTATGCAAGCAAAAATTTAAAGAAAAAATATCAAAGCTATTAAAAAAGAGCAAGGCTTGAACAGTAGTTTTGAAATTTATCTGGTCAAAAGCACATGAATATCATCTGCAATTTCTTTATCCACAGCAATTTGGGTCTGTCCGATTTGAAAGACATAGGAAGGAAATCTTTGAATCAAACTAATTGACATTCCAGGTAAAACACCCAATGCCATAAGCTTTTGGAGTTTTTTATCATCCCTAGTGTGGATATACGCTATTTTTCCTCTTTGTCCAGGATTTAGGTCGGATAGCGGAGAGACTACCTTTATTGCGCTTTCTTTATCGTCAAGACAACACTTGCCCGGGGGTATCGGGTTTCCATGTGGACAAAATTTTGGGTGCCCTAAGAGGATGCAAATATTTTCATCTATACCTCTATGAAGCAAGTGTTCAAATTTACATGCGGCATCATGAATAAGTTTGCCCTTAACATCTAGAACATCAACTAATAAGCGCTCTGCAAGTCTATGTCTCCTTAAAACATTCTCTGCTTCTTTCTTGCCTGTTTCAGTCAATTTTACTTGATTATTGGACAGAGTGATAAAACCTAACTTTAGTAGCTCTTCTATTTGGGCATCCTCTTTGGTTGCTTTTAAAAAATCTAAACCAGTGAATACATCATTTTCCTCAAAAGTACGAATCCACAGAGTTTCTAGTATTTCTTCTGCTTTATCGCTTATCTTCATGTTCTTTCCCTCTGAATTTTTTGAGAAATTTTTCTAACCTAGATTCAAGTGGAATTTCATATCCACAGTTCGGACATTTGATCATGCCACAAGGTTTTGTAAGTAGTGAAGGGCATCCTTTACAAGCCTCTTCAACTTCTTTTTCTTTAAACTCATAACCACAAAGTGAACATTTCATGTCAATACCGCTATTGTTGTAAGTATTATATTGAGCATAAATCCTATTAAAAATGCAAAGGGGAAGATAAAGAGAGCTATACCAATTGCTGTTTTTATTCCTCTTTCTTTCACCATCATTGAAAATTGAGCGATGCATGGCACGAAGAGAGTGAGAGTAACTGCAGAAACTGCAAGTTGTACCCCAGATAATATGCCGGTTTGTTGAAGATCATACAGCCCAGCTGCACCATAATCTCTCCTAAAGAAACCAAACAGAAAAACCAATGCTGCCTTGTCTGGTAGCCCGATTGAGTTTACTAAAGGTTCTAAGCTCTTTACTATCAAATTAAACAGCCCGGTAATTTGGCCCATCCAAATCAATATGCTTGCCAATATAAATAATGGAAAAACTTCCATAAAATACCATTCTACCCTTGTATAAGTCTTAGTAAGAACATTTGATAATATCGGCATCCTTAATGGCGGTATTTCCATATAGAAGCTTGGCTTTTCTCCAGGCATTATTTTAGAGGTCAAATATCCTACTGCTAGAAATATCAGAATCACAACTACTGCCCATATCCAGAATGCTTTAGGATTGCTGGAGAGAATTGCAAGAATAACGCCTAACTGCGCCGAACAAGGAATAGCTAAAGCCAATAGCAGAGTTGCGATGACCTTTTCTCTTTTAGTTTCGAGTACTCTAGTTACCATAGTTGCCATTGTATCACAACCAAATCCAAGCACCATAGGTATTACTGCTCTTCCACTTAGTCCTATACTTTTGAATAACCTGTCAATTAGCATAGCTAACCTTGGAAAGTAACCAGTATCTTCCATAATAGAAAAAGCGATAAAAAAAGTTGAAACAATTGGTAATATCAAAGCAACAGCATATCTCACTCCTAAAGTGATAATCCCATAATCACCAGCGAACAAACCTTGAATGAGGATATATGGAATATATTTAGCAACTATATTATTTATAAATGGGTTAATATATTCCCCAAAAATTACATTTTCAAAAAAATTAACTAATACTTGAGCTCCAAAGACGCCTACAAATTGATAGAGTCCGAAATACAGAATAATAAAAAGGATAGGGATTCCAGTTATCGGATTCATCATTATTCTGCTAAGTCTTTCCGAAAAACTAATTTTAAACTCCAGAGGGAGAGTCAACACACGAGCGGTTATTTTATCGGCTTCTTCGTAGCGGCTCTTTGTTATAACATAATTTAAAGGATATCTATAGCGACTTTGAATTTCCTTTGCAACTTCTTCGATTGGCTTATAATTTTCACCTTCTCTTTCTTTAACTAAATTCTGTATCTCGGTGTCTCCTTGTAAAAGCAGTAGCCCAATTGCTCTCTTTGAAAGCAGGTAATCGCTTTTTAAAAGAGCCTCTATTTTTTCTAAGGGTGATTCAATAGTTTCATCATATCTGACCTTTCTTGCTTCTGACTTTAACAAATTCACCCACTCTCTTTTTTAAGGTATCTATACCTTCACCTGTAGTAGAAATAGTAGCAACAACTGGAACGCCTAGCTCTTCTTCAAGGCGCTTAACATCGATTTTTATCCCTGCCCTCTCTGCCTCATCCATAATGTTTAGATCTAAAATAACTGGGAGGCCAGCTTCAATTAATTGAAGTGTTAGGGGAAGCATTCTTTCTAGGTTTTTTGCGTCAATGATGTGGAGCACAACTTCTGGCTTTTCTTTTAGGAGTATTGATCTGGCTACTCGCTCTTCTTCGGTAATTGGAAATAATGAATACATACCTGGCGTATCTATAACTTCAAACTCTTCTTTTTCGATCCTTGTTTTTCCTCTAGAAACCTCCACTGTTGTGCCTGGATAATTTGAAACAGCAACATATGCTCCGGTCAGGTTGTTAAACATAGCACTCTTTCCGACATTTGGACTTCCTACTATTGCTAATTTCTTCAGGCCTTGAATGGTGACATTAGATCCAGCATGACAGCTAGCATTTCGGTTAAATATATTTGTTAATTTTTTTAAAAATGGCATTTCCATGTTAATCCCAATGTATCGGTAGACTTAACTTACTTGCAGCATTTTCCCCGTGGTATCTCATTTCCATGCGGACACTGTCTTGGGTGATTTAAAGATCTACAAAGGGTGTTAGCAAATTCTTCAGTCATATGATGCTCGATGCCGCAAACTACTTTTTCATCTATTTCTGCATTGAGTGTATTTTTTATTAAGAGCTCAATTAATCTGTGATTTCTTATGATCTGCTCTGCCGCCTTTCGACCCCTCTTTGTGAGCTTAACACCTTCTCTCTCTTTGTAAGCGACATAACCGCGTTCTTCTAACTTCTTTAACATTTCAACAGCACTTGGGCGAGAAATGCTTAACCTTTGTGCAATTTCACTAATTCTTGCTAATGCCACTCCATTTTCTTCAAATATCCACAAGGTCTCGAGATATTCTTCGATATTTTCAGAAGGTTCCATTTCCATCACCTATTAGCTGTTGTTTCTCTCTATGATGTTAAAAATTTTAATTAGGTATACCTAATTATTAGTTAGGTACGCCTAATATATAAAAGTCCCCTTAAAAACAGACCGAACTATTGCACCAATATGGCAATTAATTCTAAATGAAGACTGCAAAAAAATTAAATTTTACTCGTTTAGTTACCATTCTTGCTCTCGCAACTGCGGAAAAAAGATAAACTAGTAAAAGAATTTTGTCCTCGACTCCTAGTGATTAATAACACAATTAATAGTAACTCATACAGGGTTACCTAATGTCCTTGTGCATCGCATGGTTCCACATATTCATGTATATAAAGGATTGCGTTAGAAAACCCCTTGGAGTGCCATGTTGCCATCTATAAAACTAATTTAAAAAAATAATAATTAGAAAGCCCGATAAGAAAAAGAAGAATAGAGGCGGGAACTGAAACTATCATAACTGCACGAGCTGCCGAAAATTTATAGATTTTCTGCACGCTTATTACCCAGAGACAAACCATCCAAAGAAAAGATATAATGAAAATAATGGTAACAGGAATATAATTTCTAGAAAGGTCCATAAAAAATTGGGATTCAGTTGCCCCTTCTATAAATTTTATTTTAATCAAAGCAGTAGTTGCTATAAAAGCGATAACTGAAAAAAACATCGGAGTATGGCTGTACCCTATTAAAGCAAGCAAGTTGGTAAACTTTTTCTTTTGACCTTGAAAAAGTCTGCTCAACACGTGAAGAAGGGCAGCCACACCTAACCAAAAGATTAGCGCTGTCACAATTACTCCTGGCGCACTAAAAAGCATCTCATTTGCTATAATGGTAATTGGCGGTGCACGGAAAGGAAGACCCGAATATGCCAGTTTAACTGCAAAAATAAACATCCCCAAAATAAAGGAAACCCATAAAGTAAAAACTATGAGAAATGGAAAATCCAGCGATTCAGTTTCTGCTAGCTTTTCGAATGCCTTAGATGGAGATAAAATAATCTCCCTTAAAACCTGCCACCGCTTCTGTGTTCTTAAAGAAAGCCCTAACGTACATTCCATATTATAAAACCACGCTCTTATCCATTACATGTTGGTATTGTTAAAAAGCACCATCCCCATCCTTTTGTTGGTTTATCACAGTATGCAAAGCCTGTTGTAGGGCCGGTCCAGATAACTGAATACATTTTGCAGGGGAGCCCGAGCGAATACCATCCACACCAGCCGGACCAGCCGGTGGAAAGCATGCACTAGGGATCCTTTTTCTCCTTGCCCTTTGGATCTGAGTTTCCGTGCTCTTCATTGGTTGCCACGGCGAACGGCGATAAAAGCAATGCGATAGTACTGGCGATGACTCCAAATAAGACCATTCTTCTTAAGCAATCTCCTCCTTTTCTGCCTCATAGCGACTTGCTCATCCCATTCGGTCATTTTTTATTAATAGGCTTAGATAAGTTTTATTTGAGAATTTCTCACAAAGAATTGCAACTTTTGCAATTTTTTTTGCAATTTTTGCAGAAAAATTTTTTAAAATTAGAACAGCAAAAAACTGAAATTTTTATGGGAAAGATGCCCTGCTGTTTCTAAGTAGTAGGCAGCTCATAATTGTTCCATGGATCCTACTCGTTTTTAAAAGTTACGGCAATCCTGGTTGTAAAGTCAATTGATATGCTTTTATAACATCTGGCAAATTCATTTTAATTTTGTTACCTTCAATTGTTGTGGGTACAAAAGCTTTAGGGTAGTTCACACAATACCCCTCTATTCCTCCGCCTGTTTTTGCATCAAAGGTCGTACCACACGCATCGCAGATTAAAACATCCCCTTTCAAATGCCAACTCCTTGATTGACAGGGTACGCATATTCTAGCCATTGTATTAATTTTTCCATTCTGCGTTTTTACTATCATTATTGAGATAGTTTTTCCGTTAGCTATTACATCAAAATCAACAAATCTATGATTCTCAACCAAATTCACTGGAATAGACACTATATCGCCATCGATACTAGGATTTGTCCAATATGCACTTATAGCACGCATTTTTAAAGCTACAAAAATAGCAGCTATTACTATTACCAAGGATAATATTGAAACAACAATTATTTTTTTCATTTTTTATCATCCTGATTTTTATCTTCAACGATTTTTCCATCTTTAAATAAAATTAATCGCTTAGCGTGGCTAGCCTTTTCTGGGTCATGTGTAACCATGAGAATAGTGTGGCCTTCTTCATTCAGTTGGTCAAATAGTCGCTGGATCTCTAGCCCGCTATTATAATCTAGATTTCCAGTAGGTTCGTCTGCTAAAATCAATGTGGGGTTATTAACTAAAGCTCTAGCAACAGAGACTCTCTGTTGTTCTCCACCACTGAGTTCAGTCGGTTTATGGTTAGCTCTTCTACTTAGGCCTACTTTTCCAAGCATTTCTATAGCTCGTTGTTTTTGTGTCCCATCTGGGCTCCCAGAGAATATTAGCGGGAGCATTACATTTTCAAGAGCGGTTAAAGATGGAATTAAATGATATTCTTGGAATACATATGCAATTTTTCCTCGCCTAATATTTACTAAAGCATTTTCATTCAGATTGTCAATTCTCATTCCATCTAAAATTATTTCCCCCTTTGTCGGGCGATCCAACCCCCCAAGCACATTGAGAAGAGTTGTTTTACCAGAACCACTTGGACCCATAACCGCTATATAATCCCCTTCATTTACTTGCAATGAAATATTATCTAATGCAAAAACTTTTGCAGTTCCATCTCCATAAATTTTTGATACATTTTTAGCTTCTAAAATCATTTTTTATCACTTAGAGAGTTCTAAATGCATCCGCGATTTTAATCCTCGATGCCCTGAACGATGGATAAATGCTTGCAAAAATGCTGGCAAGAATTGCTAGAACTAAAGAGATTGGTAAATACTCAAGAACAAACCTTATAACAATGCCTTTAAAAATCAGTGGGCCAATGATATAGGCTGCAATTGTTCCGACTATATAACCAATTATCCCTCCAATTACTCCAATAGCAATTGCCTCAAAAAGGAAAACTTGAATAAGCTGTCCCTGAGAAGCTCCAGAAGCTTTCATAATTCCAATCTCCCGCACCCGTTCATGAATTGATGTCATCATTGTATTAATCACGCCTAAACAACCTACTATCATTGTAATTCCTGCTAAAACTAACAAAAAATTGTTCGTTTTTTCCATCATTCCCATCTCAGCAGAGGCTATTTGTTTTACAGCTACAGCTCTTACGCCAGCTACTTCGTTATTGATGCCACGAGCCACATCCTCAACAGGACATGCATTGCATAGCGCTCGAATATCTATTGTGGAAATAGATCCTTCTTTTCCAAAAGCAACTTGAGCAGTTTTTAATGGGATAAAAATTTGATAATCATCAATTGAAGCAGTTTCCTCTAAAACACCAATAACTGTTAATTCTTTTTTTCCAATTAATAATGTATCTCCTACGTTAAGTTTTAATGCACCAAAAGCATGAGTTCCAAGCAATGCTTCATCTTCTTTTTCGATATACTTCCCTTGAGCAATATTCCACCAAATTCGAAGTTTTCTTTCTTCAGCAGGATCGATGCCCACAACAATTACTTTTTTTCCATTAATATCAGCATTTGTGTAAAGCCTAGGAGCAATAGTTGCAATATTACCAACGTCTTCAAATGGAATCCCTCTATCTTTGAATCCTTTTCTTATCAGATCATCTGTGATCTGTCTGACTTTTGGCAGCACATTATCCTGAATATAGTTCTCACCAACTGCTAATGTGCCCATGCTCAAACCGCCGAGTGACATAGAGATATCGCTTATAGCTGGTGTTACCATGAGATTAGGGCCGTATTTGTTCAACTCATCGTTTATTTTGATCTGCCCAGCTAAGGCAATTGTTAAAATTGCCACTATTGTAGTCACACCAATAATTACCCCAAGCGATGTATACATTACTCGAATTTTTCTGCGTATGATTTCTTTTAGAGCAACTTGGTAAAGCTTCATAGTAAACACTAATAGCTTAATTCAGTGACACTATTTCCTCTCACTGCTAATTTCATTATTGGCTTGCCATCTTTTAAAATATCCACTTCAATGTGGCAGCCTAAATCAGTTGCAGTGGCTGTTACCGCATCGTCATTATATCTGTTTTGGTAATAAGTTAAGCCAGCTGTAATAGCATCTTGTGCCCGGTCACCCGTTTGTCGTATATTAACAGAAGTCCCACTTCCACCGCTGCAACTGCATGGGCTAGAACTGCTGCAACAACCACCGCCCTTGCTATAGCTCAGAAATGTAGCGCTATCATATCCTAAATTAATTTTTGAATAACTGTAAGCCAATGCGTCGAGTATTGCCACACCGAAAATTGCCAAAAACATTAAACTGAATACTTTCATTTTACCCATGCTATCCCTTTTTGGGTGGTTATTAACCACTTAAAAAGAAGATTGAAAAGAATTATATGGTTTTACCAAAATTATACCCAAATTTTTTTACAGGACTATTTTTATTTAATTTGTTTGATAATTAATAAACATAAACTTTTACGACGACGCTGTACTAACAAACTTCAAAATAAGATACAGCCCAACAACTATAATCCCAATAAACAAACTATCAAAAAGAAAAATGAGCAAAGGATGGAATGCTCCAAAACCATAGCTCCATGTCATTGGGCCTCCGTAAACTCTACCTCCCATCATCGGGCACCACCAGTTTCCAGCTCTATAAAACGGGAAGAAGGCTGCTAAACCAAACAGTCCAAGAACGACTAAAATAATTCCAACTAAACCTTTGTCCAAGTTTATCCCTTCAATTTTTTAGGTTATTTTTCAATTTCTTTTTTCATCTCCAAGTATTGTTCTTTAGTTATCTCTCCTTTTGCATACCTTTCTTTTAATATGTTCAAAGCGCGCTCTTTTTCAGAGCGAATTGGTTCTTCCATCCTTCTAAATAAAAAGTAAAGGATGAGAACAATGATCAATATCCAAAATATCATACCGAACCCCATCCACCCAAACCCCCAGCCGTAACCCATCATTCCAGGACCCATTGTTGATCCAATAAACATTCCTAAAGAAATCACGACTAGAAATATTAGAAAAATTCCAATTAATATTACAGTTAAATCTTTTTCACTCAATTTTTTTCCTCCTAAATAATTATAAAGAAGGAGGTTTATTTATTCCTCCTCCTCAAACTCAAATACATTTAGAACTTGTCCATGCCAATTTTCGAACAATATCTGTCCAGTGTATCCGTTTACGTTGATTTGCGCAACAGTTTTGCCATCCTTTTTCCCATGAAACTCATAGAAACCGTAGTACACCTCTGGATCGCCTACTGATATGCCTAAGTTATTTTGTTTGATGAAGTTTTCAAGAATCTCCATAGCTTGGTTTCCGGCTATGCTCATCGGCACATTGTATCCATACGCCATATGTCCATACTTAGTATTCCACATCATATTTGGGCCCATCTCAGGTATTATGTTTCCCGTATATTTGTCTACAAGGAACTCAAATGCATGCATGCCAGTATCCTTTTCTTTAACTTCGACTTCGAATTGAGCTATGAACTCAATTATCTCATCGATTTTTAAGTTTGAATTTGCTTTAAGATAGTTTTCTGCGATTTCTTTAGCTTTGTTTACATCGGTAGTTTGTTGTTGTCCATAAGGTGAATATCCGCCCCACATTGGGCATCCAAAACCTCTACCCACTTGGCCGTAGCCAGTAGGCCCTTTTGTGGTGTTAAATTGATTCCAATATGACTGTCCAAAGAATCCGCTTGTCCAAGGCCCTATTCCAAATCTCCAACACTGACCTCTATATGCTCCAGAACCCATCATCCAAGGTCCCATTCCATATGAAGGCCCATATCCATAAGGTGACAATTGTATGGTGCTATACTGATTTACATAGGGCTGAGAACCATATCCCCCTCGCATCATGCTTCCTGATCCCCAATGCATCATTGCGTAAGCTGGGGATACGGACAAGACTAATATGGAGATCCCGAACGCTGCGAAAAATAATTTCTCTTTTTTCATAGTTGCTCACCTCTTTTTGATAAGGACCTTCTTTGATGTGTTTAATAGCCTTTGTCCGGGATCTCTTCCGAATCATTCCCAAATTAATTATAAAACAAGAACAAAAGCAAAAAAATTCTACTTTCTGACTAAACTTAAGAAAATAATGAGAGCAATAAACTCAAAAACCTGTGAAATGAACATATATGTTCTAAACTCGGTTGAAAGCATAAGTCCTTGGAAAAATTCAATTATTGGAAATGAAAAAACTGCTTGAACAAGCATTACTAGACCAAATAAAGTCAAGCCGAAGTTAAATCTAGATTTTATGTTCTTATAGATTTGGAGAAATTGATAAACTATAGCGCAAATCATTAAAACATTGGCCAAACTTAAGGCCAACTGGAGCCAGTATAAAATTTCGCTCAAAGATTTCACCTCTTATGTCTTCAATATTTTATAAGATTTTTACTTTTTCTCAATTTTCTTCAAAATTTCTTCAAATTCATTAAAGCTTCCTTCGAGCTCGGGAGTTGGAAAATAGACAGCACCATAGCCTTCTCCAAAGGGAGCTAGTAGTTTATTTTCAACTAATATATCCAAGTGATATCGAACTGTCTTGTAATCTAGTTTTAAATCTTCGGCTAGTTGATTAGCATTCCTTGGGCGCTCTTTTATCGACAAAATAATTTTACCTCTAGTAACACCGCCCTTTGTTCCGGCAATAATCCACCACAGCATTTTTTTATAATCAGCAAAAGGCAAAAAATCATCCTTTGTGGTAATCAATATTATTTTCATTTTCAATTATGATGAACTTCAAAGTTCCTTTAAGTTAAAATTTTTGAGCAATCATACTTTAGGTTAAAAGAATACGCCTTTATTTATCAACAATCTTGGATAACTGAGTATTTTTAAAAATGAAATTTTTGAAGTGTTCTTAATTATATTAGCTTCTGATACTTTAGCTTTTGAGACAAGTATAGGTGCGACTATTAAATTTAAATGATTTGGGTATTAGTTATGTGTAATCTATGCATATTTTTGGGAAATCCTTAATTTTTATAAGGATTTCATAAATTGTAAGGCCTTGAAGTTCTA
The DNA here is from genome assembly GCA_024860865.1 of Methanobacteriota archaeon. Taxonomy (GTDB): domain Archaea; phylum JACRDV01; class JACRDV01; order JACRDV01; family JACRDV01; genus JACRDV01. Next base: position 25,747 of record JACRDV010000067.1, read on the forward strand.
GGCCTCATTTCCTACCTCATTTTTATTTTTTATTGAGAAAAAAATGGAAAGATTAAGAATGAATGTGAATGTTGGTTTACTTCTAATAATTTTTAGCATATTTGGAATTTTAGCATTTTTTCCAATACCCATGCGAAGTGGATTTACCTGCCCGCTAGGATATGGCGAAACCTATGATGGGTTGTTACTTCTTCCCACTCTTCAATTGATCTTCTCGGCTCTTTTAGCAATCGGGATTTATGCATTTTTAAAGGAGAAAGAAGGCCCAACGCTCAGAATTTAAAGCAATAGCGGTTGGATTTGAGGCATATGCTGATTCTATATTTCAGAATAACGGCTAAAAACTCATCTTAGCAGTAAACCGCAATGTTATTGCCATTTTTTCCAATAATAATATTAAGTTAAATTTGCAACTATTTTTCGATGAGGCGGCTATTCTGGTTATTATTCGTTGGAACTCGTGGCGGCAGCACGCGAGCAGAAATTGTGCGCTTTTTAAAAGAAAAGCCATCTAATGCAAATCAGTTAGCAGAAGCGCTAAATTTAAACTATAAAACTATTCGCCATCATTTAAAGGTACTGTTAGATAATGAATTGATAGTCGCTGAGGGTGAGGGATATAGCATTATGTATTTTTTATCCCCTCTGATGGAGCAAAACTATGTATTGTTCGAAGAAATTAGATCAAAAATATGGAAAAAATAGTTGGTAAAGAGGTGTTAAACAAGTGAGCATTGTAGATTATTTTTTTATAATAACATCGATTAACGTTGTTCTGATATTAACCTTGCTCTATGTATTCCTCCAAACTTATCGCAAAGTACGCTCTGAATTTACTTTAGGTCTGATAGTATTTGCTCTTGTACTTTTAGTGCAAACAACCTTTTCTTGCCCTCCATTAACAAATTTATTTTTTGGAGGTTCACTTGTATGCGAGAATATTTTTTATCACTCAATTGCAGCGACATTTGAATTTTTTGCACTTGTAATTCTGCTTTATCTCATGACTCGATAGCATTATAGTTTGTTCAGAGTGCACAAAAAAATAAATACTATAGAAAATAAGTTAAAAATCATCCTTCAAAATGATAAAGCGGTGATTTAATGGCAAGACCCAAGGTAAGTAAAAAAACTATTAAGAGTTGGAATGAGCGCTTAAAACAAGCGCAAGAAAAGAAAAAGAAAATTCAATTTGTTTAATAAGTTTAATTTTAATCGGTTTTCGCAATTAATTTTTAATTTTAACTTTCGACGGTTAGAGTCTATTTTTTCCAAAGCAAGCAACAGCTCATTTACATTAACAGTTATATACTATTTAATTAGAATAGTGAACTTGTTTTGGTGAGAGTGTGCTCATTAGTTTAGATTTAGAACTTAAGGATATTCCGGGTCAGTTAGTGAGTGCTCTTAAGCCTATAGCGAAATTTGGAGGTAATATAGTTAGTATTGTCCATTTACGCGAGAAAAAAACATTGCGGGGCTATATTCCTGTCCATTTTGTTTTTGAAATTGAAGACGGGGAAAAATTAAAAAAATTGCTTAAAACTTATCAAGAAAGCGATATTAGAGTTTTAGCTGTTAATGAAGCTGCTAGAAGAGAAAAAACTACAGTGATTTTAATTGGGCATGTTGTTGACACCGATGCTCGGGATACAATTGATAGATTGAATGAAATCCAAGGAGTAATGGTTGCTGACTTAGATTTAGAAATGCCTCATCCTGAAAAGGAATCTTCTGCTAGAATGACCATCGAAGCCACGAGCAAGAAGGAGATCGATTTAGCATTAAAGAAGTTAGATGAAGTTGCTCAAAAAAAGAATTTGCTAGTAATAAAATCACTCGAGGTTAGCTTTTGAAAATTTCTTTAGTAGGCTTCGGGACAGTTGGTCAAGGATTAACTTCAGTTCTTATTAAAAAGCGAGATTTTCTAAAAGAAAAATATGGGTTGGAGCCCAAAGTAGTTGCGATATCTGATAGCTCAGGAGCTGCGACTTCTGAAAAAGGATTAGATTTAGAGAGAGCTCTTGAGATTAAGCAAAAGTCCGGAGCTATTGCTCTTTATCCTGATTTTGGCAAGAAAGGCGTGAATGGTGTTCAAGTTATTGAGAAAATTCCAAGTGATGTAGTTATCGAAGTGACTCCAACTAATATTGAAACCGGAGAGCCAGGGATGAGTCACTTAATCGCTGCAATGAAAAACAAGCGCCATGTAATTACTTCAAATAAAGGACCACTTGCACTTGCTTATGGAAAACTTAAGAGATTAGCAAATGAGAACAAAGTTTTCTTCAGATATGAAGCGGCTGTTGGTGGGGCTATGCCAATAATTAATCTTGCAAGAGAAACTTTGGCAGGGAATCAGATTTATTCTTTTAAAGGAATTTTAAACGGCACGACTAACTATATTCTTTCTCGAATGGCAAAGGAAGGAACTCCATTTGATTTGGTGTTAAGGGAAGCTCAAGAGATGGGTATAGCTGAGAGCGACCCTAGTTTAGATATAAAAGGAATTGATACGGCATGCAAGCTAATAATAATTGCAAATGCAATACTTGGTTTAGAAGCTACTTATAGAGATGTTAAACCTTTGGAGGGCATAAGAAGAGTTACACTTGATGCAATTAATCTTGCTAGAGAGAGCGGATATATCATAAAATTAATTGGAGAAGTTAGCAACTCAAAAATTGAAGTGACTCCAAGGTTAGTTCCTGTTGGACATCCTTTATCTGTTGGTGGCACTCTTAATGTTGCAACCTTTGAGACGGATTTAGCTGGTGAGATTACAATAGTTGGCTCTGGAGCTGGAGCAAAAGAGGCTGCAAGTGCAATACTGGGCGATTTAATC
>JACRDV010000066.1 GCA_024860865.1 Methanobacteriota archaeon
CTCTAACTTGCGACTTTTATTTTAATATTTTAATAAAAATTTTCAACCCAACTGCGGATGCTTTAATTGAGGCTATTGAATTAAAAGTTAAGTGTCATCGCGATATAATTGACAATATGCTATATGCTACGCTCACAGAATGAAAATGTATTTACTATCCATCGACAAAGATCTTTACGAATTTTTGAAAGATCAGGGTTATGATACAAGTTTCATTCTCAATGTAAGCGAACTAGTTAAAAGTTTAAGTCAAAAATAATTTTTTATAATAATAAAAATGATGGCTGTAAATTTGTTGGCGATGCTATGTTTATGCCAAAGGCGATATTCTATAACTATTCCAAAGGAAATTAGGGCACTGTTCCAGTCAAATTTACCGTATATACAGAAGGCAGAAGGATTGTCATTGAACCACATTTAGAAGACCAGTTTGAAACGATAGATCATATAGCTGGAGATATCATATACGATCGCACAGCGAGGAAGAAAGTAGAAGAATAGAGACTGAAGCAAGCAAGGAGTCGGAGTTAGTTTTTTTCGAATAATCTTTTCCATTTTCCATTACGAAGAAGACTAAAGCTCACAAGTGGAGATATTCTTACAAAGCTAAATGCTGAAGAAAAGAAAGCGCAGTAACTATCGCTTGAGTATGAAAGCAAATGTAGAAGGCAACAAAGTATCTTAGCTATCAAGAATTTTTAAGCCAAGATTTATACAATCGCTCTTCTATTTCGGTCCTTAATTCAAAAGATTGTTCAATGTTGTCAAGCGACTTGCAAATGCAAGCATAAACTTAGTCTTTTTGAAAGAAAAATCCAAATACGCCATTCAACCACTCGTCCTTGACGACTCTCTCGCTAATTTGATGTCGAAATCTTAAAATATAAATTTCATTCTTAGCTTTTAAAAGGTGTGAGAGATGAGCAGGGAATTTGAATTGTTTTTGAAAACGAATTTGAGCAGGTATAAAGGGCTTTACATAGCAATTCTTGGCGACGAAATAGTAGCAAGTGGGAAGAATGCGAAACAGGTTTGGGAAAAGTGCAGAAAAAAATATCCTAATAAAATCCCAACAATAGCCAAAATACCGAGAGAGGAAACGCTGATTTTAGTGATAAAATGCAAATAGAATTTTCTTTCAAGAGGGAAAAGTCTGGAATTTTTGGTTTAATCCCAAGACCTGTTGCAAGAATAATTTTAATCAATGATAAAAATCAAGTGCCTGAATTAGTTTATGTTGATTCTGGAGCTGATGTAACGTTGATTTCAAAATCAGTCGGTGAATTATTAGGCTTTAAAATCGAGGCTAATGACAAGATAGAAGAAATTAAAGGAATTGGTGAACGTGGAATTCCCATTGTAATAAAGAAGGTCGGAATTAAAATTGGTGGAAAAACCATTGATGCAAGAGTTGCTTGGAGTCTTATAGAAGAAGTCCCGCTCTTATTAGGAAGGGTTGATATTTTCAAATTATTTGATATAACTTTTGAAAAAGAAAAGAAAACTGTATTTGCTGACTGATTCTAATTTCTCGGCAAGAAAAGGCAGCCTAAAAAATAATTGCTCTTCAATCCAAATAATTTTTTCATTAGAAGTTTATAGGCTAAAGCACTTTAAGACACAAAAGAATTTGAATTATAGAAAAATTATCTTTTATTTGAGTATAATAAACATGGATGAACTAAACTGGCATTCAAAGAAGATTGAAGAAGCTATTCGACTTTTAGAGTCAAACTTAAATGGTCTTTCAGAAATTGAAGCTGAAAGCAGGCTAAATCAGTGCGGACCAAATGAGCTTAGAGAAGAGAAGAAGATATCACCTTGGAAGCTTTTTTTCAAACAGTTTAGACAAATATTAATAATCATACTTTTATTTGCGATTATAATATCAGCCTCAATTGGAGAAATTGTTGATGCTTTAGTTATTTTTGCAATTGTTTTTGTAGCAGTTGGACTAGGATTTTTTCAGGAATATCGGGCAGAAAAAGCCTTAGAAGCTCTTAAGAAAATGGCAGCTCCAATCGCGACGGTAATCCGAGCCGGAAAGGAGAGAGCAATACCAGCAAGAGAATTAGTGCCCGGAGACTTGATCCGCATAAGAACTGGAGATATAGTGCCAGCAGACAGTCTAATAATTGATGCTATCAACCTACAAGTTAACGAGGCTGCTCTCACTGGAGAATCAGTACCGGTAAACAAGAAGTCAGCAGTATTACCAATTGAAACGCAATTGGCTGAAAGATTCAACTTAATATTTGCAGGAACAACAGTAACACTGGGGCACGCTACTGCTTTAGTTTTTGCAACTGGTATGAATACAGAATTTGGCAAAATCGCTAAGATGGTTCAAATTACTGAAAAAGTGGAGACTCCAATCGAAATTAAGATGGAACAAGTAGGAAAATTTCTTGCAATTGCATTTATAGCCGTCATAAGCATCATTGCAATTCTGGGATTTCTAAAAGGACACAGACTTTTTGAAATATTCCTTTGGGCTGTTAGTTTAGCTGTTGCGGCAGTTCCAGAAGCTTTGCCAGCGGTTGTAACAGGATCTCTTGCAATTGGCGTCTACCGTATGGCAAAGAAGAATGCTATAGTAAGAAGGCTCCCAGCAGTAGAAACACTGGGGTCAACTACCGTTATTTGCTCTGATAAGACTGGAACACTAACCACGGGTGAGATGACTGTACGCGAATTGTATGTTGATGACCAAATAATCGAGGTCACCGGAGTCGGTTATGAACCAAAGGGTGAATTCAGATTTGATTCTTCTAAAGTTGATGAAAGTCATATCAAGCTAGTCTCCAAAATTGCTGCACTTTGTAATGATTCTCACCTTGAAAGAGTTGATAGCAATTGGCAAGTAACTGGAGATCCAACAGAGGGAGCATTACTAGCGATGGCGGGAAAAGCTGGGATTTGGCAAAACGATGTTGCTAAAGAATTTCCAAGGGTTGGAGAAGTTCCATTCACTTCCGAAAGAAAATGTATGACAACTATTCACTGCGTAACTAGTGAAGAATTGTTAGCATGCACGAAAGGGGCCCCAGAGGTAGTCTTAGAAAAGTGTACCTATGAATATCTCAATGGGAAAGAAGTTGTCTTTACCCAAGAACAAAGAAATAGAATTTTGGATGCTAACGAGAAAATGGCTTCTAAAGCTCTAAGATTGCTTGGGATAGCTTATCGGAGGTTGCCTTCTACTCTGCAACAATTTGATGAAGGGCACGTTGAAAAAGATTTAGTTTTTGTTGGGCTGGTTGGAATGATGGATCCTCCAAGAGAGGAAGTTATGGCATCGATCCGTTCTTGCAAAGAAGCTGGTGTAAAAGTAATAATGATAACTGGCGACCATAAGCTCACTGCAGTTGCGATAGCAAAAGAACTCAACCTAGTAGAATCAGATGGATTAATCCTAACAGGTAAAGAGTTGGATAAATTAAGTGATATAGAGTTCGAAAAAATAGTTGAGAATGTTGTTGTATATGCTAGAGTTTCCCCTGAGCACAAAATGCGCATAGTAAAAGCATTGAAAGAAAAAGGCCACATAGTGGCGATGACTGGTGATGGCATAAATGATGCTCCAGCTCTCAAAAATTCAAATGTCGGCATTGCGATGGGCATCACTGGTACCGATGTAACTAAAGAAGCGTCTCATATTATTTTAGCTGATGATAACTTTTCCACAATTGTAGCTGCTATAGAGGAAGGAAGGGGGATTTATGATAATGTGAAGAAGTATCTTACCTTTCTTCTTTCCGTTAACATCGGTGAAATATTGGTCATGTTTCTAGCAAGTATAGCTGCGTTACCATTGCCTTTACTTGCGAAGCAAATCCTTTGGATAAACCTTGCGACAGATGGGTTGCCTGCACTAGCATTAGGTGTAGATCCAGCCGCACCGGACGTAATGAAACATCCACCACGAAGTCCTAAAGAGAGTGTATTCTCTGGAATTAAGATATGGCTAGCGGGAATATCCGCATTATTAGCGATAGGGGTTCTCTTCATCTTTTCAGTTGGGTTATTTGCTAACGCTCAAAATGGTGAGAGCTTAATCAAGGCAAGAACAATGACCTTTGCCACAGTGATCATTTTTGAACTATTATTTGTTTTCAGCTGCAGGTCATTTAGACATTCTGTCTTCGAGCTAGGTCTCTTGACCAACAAGTATCTAGTTTTAGCTGTAGTTTGGGAAATCTTTATGCTCGCTGCACTTATCAATGTACCGTTCTTGAGAAATATTTTCGGATTAAGCTCATTAAGTTGGTTAGATTGGTTTTTAGTTTTAGCAATCGCTTCAACTGGATTTATAGCAAGTGAGCTTGGAAAAATAATTTTTAAACCTAGATAACTACTAGTGTTTCTATATTCTTGAGATTAAAACAACTAAGAAGGTAATATATAACAATAATAAACACAACCCCTCGAATTTGCCTAGTTTACCCTTTCTAATGAATAACCAAAATAAAAAATTAGAAGAGACTAAAAATATCACTAGACATGTATATGCAGCTATGTTTACTTTGAATGGAGAGAGCAATAAAACAGGACCCAATATTAGAGTTAAATTGGTCATACCGCTACCGAGAACATCTCCAATAGCTAAATTGAGTTTGTTTTTCTTTATCGCAGTAAGATCAACAGCCATTTCGGGTAAAGAAGTTCCAACCGCAATTATTGTACCACCTATCACGGATTGGGGTATGCCAACAGCACGAGCTATTGTAGAAGCAGATTCAACAACAAAGTGAGCGCTTATTAATAATCCAGCCATACCTATCGCAAATCCAAGAAAAGTGATTAACAGACTTCCATTTTCTCTGTTTTTAGATTCTTCTTCCATCGTGGCTTTCATTTTTATAGAGTAGTAACAAAATCCAACGAAGATTAGCACTAAAGCTAGCCCAACTATTTTATTTAACTCACCTAAAATTAAAAGAATTACTGGGATTAGCGAAGTTACAAGTAAAATCAAGGATAAATTCTTGAACATTTCTCTTTCTATTATTAATGCTCGAAATAGCAAACCTATTCCAAATATTAAACAGATATTGGCAATATTTGACCCCAATAAATTGCCTATAGAAATTCCAACACTGCCTGTTAATATAGAAAACACGGAAACAACTAATTCAGGCAGAGAGGTGGAAACTGATATCAATATAAATCCTATTGTTATCTCAGCTATTCCCGTCAATTTTGCTATTTTAATTGCTCTGTTTACAACTATGTTCCCAAAACCTGCTAAAGCAAAAATAGAAGCTAAAAGTATAAGTGAGTCTAACCAGAGCATTATTAACTTCTCATAATTCCTTTAAATTTAATCTAATCTAAATTGTACTAGTGTTGAGATTTTTCAAATGACCATTTCAGCAGTACGGGAGTCGATATTGTCGTTAAGATGACTATACCTATTATTTCGAAGTTCTCCTATAATCTTAGCAACAAAAATAAGAACGCTTATACTTAAAATCGCTCTTAACACTAGTTCTTCCATATAGATACCTAAAATTTTGGTACCAGAGTTCTTAAACTGTTATCCTATACTAATGTAAGCAATCCAATGAAAAGGATGAATCCGATAATAGGAACTAATTTTATAGCTTTTTTATTTATCTCTTCAGCTTTTTCCATCTGTTTTTGGTCAACTAATCTCATAATCCTTGCAGTGGTGGCTAGACTATACAGAAAAAGTGCATAAACAGTTAACATGATTTTATCAGCTAAAGTCAAATAACCTATAGGCGGGATTTGGCCGCTTAATGCTAGGTGAAAGGCAACTGCGGACATTAAAGTAGTAACCCCCAAACCTATCCTCTGACCAAAATTGGCTGGAGAAATAACAAAAGCTAGCATAGCAATGCAAGTGATTATCAATATTGGTACTACAGTTTTGAGAACAGAAGATAAAGTAGATCTTGCTAACACAAATTCGAAAATAAAGCGAGAGTATGTTTCGTTGCCCGGATATTGATGCTTGACTACATTAACACTCCACTCTTTGAGATTCCATCCTGGTATGTTTATACTCGGGTCAATCCCACTTTCTTTTAGGTCCGGCACATAAACTAAATTTTCAATAGGATTAAGCTTATCTTCGATCTCAATAGTGAGCACATGTTCATCAAAAGGGTAGTTTTTAAAGCTCAATGTTTTTAAAAAAGTTCCTCTTATTCGAAACTCTGTGTAGTCAGATCTATCAACTCGCGTATCAATTGAAGTTGTACGCCCGTTCATAAATTCATAATTTTTTGGAGAAAGATTTCCCTGCCATTTAAACCAAAGATAAAAATCAATATTGTAGCTTCCAGTTGATAGCTCAAACTTTTCTATGTTGACCAGCCAAATGCCAACCTCCACCGGCTGTGAGGGCTCCGAAAAACTTGATTGCGAATTAGCTGGAGAAATTAGATAAATTAAAGTTGACAAAACTGTTAACAAAATCATTATAACCGGTTTTTTCAAAGAATGCACCATAGAGATCCTTTGATAGTAAAATGGTTATAGTATAAAAATTTTAAAACAGTAACTCAGCTTTTAAAAACCGGTTTAAGAAGCGGTATTGCTAGGAAAGTTGTAAGAACAATTGCTATTACTCCGATTGAATATATCTCTGAACCAATTAAACCGCTTGTTAAACCGATACCCGCTACAATTAGACCCACCTCGCCCCGAGGAACCATTCCTATTCCGACCCGTAGAGCTTCTTTTAAGTTATATCCCACTAGAAAGGTAGCAACTCCACATCCAACTAATTTGCCAATAATTGCTAAAATTGTGATAATCAAGCCAAGGGAGAATGCTTTTAAGAATATTCTGAAGTCAACTAGTAGCCCAATTGAGATGAAAAATATTGGGACGAAAATAACATAAATCAAATCTAGATTTTTCAAAGCTTCATGTATTTTGAAAGTTTTTGATAATGCAAGCCCAATTGCAAAGGCACCTATAATTGAAGACAATCCCAACTGAGCTGTAATAAAAGCAAACCCAAAACAAACTGCAAGAAAGAGCAAAACCAATGCCTCATCATGCACCCTCGCACGGTCGAATATTGGCACAAGTAAACGAGTCCCAACAAATAAAATCAAGAACCAAGCTATGATGGCTTTTGTTGTTATAAACGCAACAGATGCAAGAGTTAGACCACCTGTAAGTATTCCTAGAACGATAGCTAAAATGATAACTCCTAATATATCATCTACAACTGCTGCTCCCAAAATTGTGAGTCCCTCGCGAGTGTTTAGTTTGCCCATGTCGCTTAGAGCTCGAACGGTAATTCCAATACTGGTAGCAGTAAGTACTGCTCCAAGAAACAATCCCTCAGCAACTGAAAATCCAAAAGATAATGCAGCTATTAATCCAAGGAAGAAAGGCAGAATAACTCCGCCTATACCAGCAAAAATAGCTGGTCTCCAAATACCTGAAAGTTTTTCAGATTCGGTCTTTAATCCAACTATAAATAATAGGATAATCGATCCAACCTCTGCAAAGGCGCCTACGGTTTCAGTATACTTCACAAGCCCTAAAACATATGGGCCGACGATGATTCCGACCATCATTTCTCCAAGTGCAGCTGGCTGCCCGAGTCGCTTGGCTAATCTACCTACAGCTATAGCTGCGATAAAGAAAATGGCTAAATCAAGTATAAACTCCATTTCAAACCCAAATTATTTTTCAATGGTTAAATAAAAAACATTTTTGTTTTATACTTAGCCTCCATTCAACAAACATAAGTTAGGTCTAAAAGTAATTGTGAAGTACAACGTTTTTCCTTAAATTCTTTTATCCATAGTATTAGTTCAATCGCCGATTCCACACTTTTATTTACAAACAGTTTTTTATTTTGATTTTGCATTAAAATTTTTCTAAATTTTTAATTTTCTTAATTATGACTAAATGAAATATAAATAGAAAATTTTAAATAAAAGTTAAATTAAATCACAATTAGTTTTATTGAAAAGTGATAATTATGGCTAAAAAAGAAAGCGAAGAAAGTAAAGAAATAAATTTTAATGAACTTAAGCTAGGGTTTATTTTTTAATCTTGGCAATTATCGAGAGTTGGGCCTTGGATTAAATTAGTTAATATTGTGGCTCTTTCTTGCTCGTTTTTTAAAAGTAAATGCGTTCTTGAAAACTGTACTTTTGCTATGGCTATTAAGAAACCAGATGGTAAAAAATCCTTTGTTTGCTACATACGAAAAATAAAGAACAACTAGGAAATATCTCTGCCCAATTAGATGAAAGTGTAAGTGTATATAGAAAGCCAACTCAAAACAGATATTAAGTTATCAATTTTTTCAATTCTAGTCTAACACTGAAGCAATTAGGGTTCAAACTTTAAACTTCTCAAATAATTAGGGAAGAACAAGAGCTACCTCAAATCTTTATTTATCTGAAACCTAAAAACTACTATGGAATATCCTATTTTAATTGATCTCGGAATAATTCTGTCGGCAGCTATCATTGGAACACTTGCAATGGAAAAACTCAGACTGCCCGGGACATTAGGTCAAATTATTGCTGGTTTAGCAATCGGTCCATTTGCATTTGGATTGGTCCATGATGTGACTACAATTGAGATTTTTGCTTCTCTCGGTGCAATTCTTTTACTTTTTACAATAGGTTTTGAGTTTGGATTTGAACGGTTAAAGGAGGTAGGCGCTTCAGCTTTGGTTATAGCATCATTTGAACAATTTGCTTGTTTTATTATTGGATTTGAGCTAGGGTTATGGCTTGGTTTTTCTTTTGTTGAAGCTTTGTTTCTTGGAAGTTTTTTAACTATAAGCAGCACAGGTATAATCTCCAAGCTATTAATGGATTTAAGGTTAATTAAAGCTCAAGAAGCGCAAGTGATAATAGGAATCCTAGTTATTGAAGATCTGTTCACTGTATTTATCCTAGCCTTTCTTTCTAGCGCTGCAACAGTGAGTAAACCTCTACTTGTTTCTAGCTTAACTCCAGTTGCTATTAAAGCGACTTTCTTCTTTGTTTTTGCGGTATTGTTTGGAGTGAAAGTAGTACCAAAATTATTGGAATTCATCACTAAACATTCAAAATCTCCTGAACTACAGCTATTTTCAATTTTAGCACTAGGGTTTGTAACTGCATATCTTGGAATATCCTTTGGATTTTCCCCTTTGGTAGGCGCGTTTATTGCAGGATTAATTGCTTCTGAGATTCCATTGGCAAGGGGTACACTAGACAAAATTCATCCACTAAGAGACGTGCTCGCTGCTTTTTTCTTTGTTTCGATTGGGATGATGATTAATTTAGCTTCCTTGGCTAATGTAGCATGGATTGGATTTATAATTGGTATAGCCGGAATATTGAGTAAACTAGTGAGCGGGACCTTGGGCAGTTTCATTAGCGGGTTCCCACTGGGATCGGCTGTGTTTGTTGGAGTAGGATTAATCCCAAGGGGAGAATTTTCTATAATTTTTGCTAAACTAGGGAATGACATAGGGATACTCGGCCAAGAATTTTATTCAATAGCTACATCTTTAGTTTTAGTTACTGCATTAGCCGGACCACTTCTATTAAAACAACGTAGAAATATTCACTATATGATTTCAACTGGTTTTCTTTCAACATTTGTAGAGGGATTTCTAAAACCACTCCGCGGATTTGAGATAGCGCGTTTTCTAATGTTAGACAGAATGGCCTCGGTAATTAGAAAGGCTGCCTTGAGGGTAATTTTTGATATTTTGTTCTTGCTTTGTTTTCCATTGTTGGCCTACATAGGTATAGATTTACTAAGCCACTTTGAGCTCTCAAAAACTATGTTAATGGTATCTAAGATAACAATCATTTTAATTGCCATGGCTTTTTGTCTTTTGCCTGTGCTACATTTGATGGAAGACATCAAAGAAACAGTTTCATTCACAAGTAGACACTTTAGGATTTTCATAGGGGCTGGATATCGAAGAGTTATAATTGATGTAATTTTTGCATCTATATGCATAGGCTCTATAGTGTTTGCAACTCCTATTATTGCCTTCCTTGGAATGACTCGAAAAGTGATTTATTTGTTCGTGTTGCTAAATTTGACTTTATTAACATTAGTGCTCTGGGATGCTAGCAAAGCTATGAGAAAAAGATAATCTCAAGTTTCTTTTTTCATTATTAATGTTCTAACTGGGAATGGTATTTCAATTCCTTCTTTTTTGAATCTCTCATTAATTTGAGAATTGATATGATCAATTACAATCATTTTCTTCCTTAAATTTTCTATCCAAAATATTAATTCTAAGTTAAGCGAAAAATCACCAAAGCTTTTGAACAAAACTAAAGGTTGAGCATCCTTTAAAGCATATGGGGCATTAACAGCTATTTCAGTCAGAATTTTTTTAACTTTATTTAAATCAGTTCCATAAGCAACTCCAATTGGAACAACTACTCTTATGCTTTCACTAGGTTGTGAGAGGTTAAGTACTCTGGTCTTAGTGATTTCAGAGTTGGGAACAATTAAAATAGCGTTATCGGGAGTTTTAATTTTAGTAGTTCTTAAACCAATATCAACAACATCGCCAACTTCCCCACTTGCAAGTTGAATGTTATCTCCTATTTTAAATGGCTTACCGACTGAAATGTAAACGCCAGCAAAAAAGTTGGCCAAAGTGTCTTGGAGAGCTAAAGCAATAGCTAAACCTGCGATACCTAAGCTTGCCACTAGCGGGCTGATTTCGTACCCCAATGCCTTAATGATAATAATTGCACCAATTATCCAAATGAATACCTTGGCAATTCTTTGTAGAAGCCTTACAAGCTCTTCATCGAGTCGTGCTTCAATGCGAGCAGCAATCTGAGCTAGATAATTTCTAATAACTACATCAGAAATCCTAATAACTATCCAGATTCCTAGCAAAATTTCAGCAATTGAAAAAATCTTGTGAACATAATCTGGATAAAAAGTTGGGAAAGTAGTTTTTACTGCAAAATAAGTCCCAAACAAAATAATTGCATAATAAAGAGGCCATTTGATTGTTTTAAGGATTAACTCGTCAAGTTCTGTTTTTGTTCGAGCGGCAAGCTTAATAACAAAATTTTCAATAATAAATACTACTAACTTAGCAAACAAAATTGCCCCAATTACTACAGCCAGAGCATATGCTAGTGACCAAATATCAACCAATCAAATCACCAAAGAAGAGTTAAACAAATAGTGAAATTTTCATTATTGAACAATCTTTTTTAAAAAGCTTTTCTTTATTAACTTTTAGTTTTAGTTTTAATTTTAATTCAAAAGCTTTTAATCATAAGATAATGAAATTTAGGCTCAAAGTCCATGGCCTCCTGTTGCGGAGAATTCAGCATCCTAGTCTGCCCCTGCGAGCAGGAACACGAGATCATGAAACTATCCTAAAAAATTTTAAAAAATCTAAAAGGATGAGTGAATGCCTTATCCTAAGTATAAAAAGGCAGAATGTGGCCATTGGTCAACTGAAGAATATCTTCAAACACATAAATTATGTGCTAAGTGTGAAAATCTAAAAAGATATGGATCTGAGAATAGATGCCTTACTGATGAAGAAAAAGAGAGGAGAAGAAAAATTCGTCTGCTCAAGAGATTAAAATGTGAAAAGTGTGGGGAAAGCCTCTTAGCTGATTTGAGGTCAATTTTTTCAAATACTGCTGAACGTTATGTGGATGGAGAAATATCTTTTGAAGAAGCTGAGAGAGTATTGAAATCCGTCCACTTTCGGCATAATCATACTGATCATGACATTAGAGAGTTGAAATTATTTGAAAAATATAGAAGTATAGGATATGATTGGGAGAGTGCGTGGAAGAAAGCTCATAATGAAATACATGAAAACAATTAAGTTTTCTACGAACCTCTTTTTAAATGGCTTAGGCGCAAGTAGGTTTTAAATTTATTTCCTTTGTTCTGTCTCCAAATTCCGTTATCATTGTAGTTACATAACCTACTTGAACGAACGTCAAGAACCATTCCTCTTTTGAACAAGTCCTTTTTGTTTACTCCCGATATCTGACTAAAATTTTAATTTTTATATGCTTTGTTGGGTTATAATCTTAAATTACTCAAAATAATTAATTTTCATGTCTTATTGTTCTATCGAATATAGAAAGAAAGTTGGCAAAGAAATAGAATCCGGAGTTTCTACGCCGGCGCTCGGCAAATGCGGAATACTGTGTGAGATTTGTAATCTCAAAGAAATGGGCGAGTGCCAAGGATGCTCTATCGAAGTTCCTAAAGTTGACCCCTCCAAACAATGTCGGGTCTATCGATGTGTTCAAGCTAGCCAATTCGAATTTTGTTTTCAATGCGGGAACTTCCCTTGTGATATTTATAAAGAAACTATTATGGACTGCCCACTTCGTTGGATGGTATTGCGCAAATTTGCAGAAAATTCGAAGAATCAAACTTAAAATAATTGAAAGCACGTTTATGGTTCGCTTATTCATAAAGTAATACAAAATTTCTCCTGGCAGCCGATGCAATGTTATCATAATATAATCATTTTAAGTTAGATAGTTAGATTATAACATGAAATGCAATACCGTTGGAAGTGCTTGATTGAAAAAGCCTATCATAATTCAATGGAATGAGGATTCCATTAAACACATCGCAAGGCATAAGGTAACAGATAAAGAAGTAAATACAGCTTTGAACAGTAAAATTCTAATGAGAAAAATACCAGAAGGTTTACTAGAGATATTAGGAGAAGTAGAAGGTAGAATTTTATTCATTATTCTTAAGCGGGTTAGAGATAGATATAAAGTGATAACTGCAAGGGATGCAAACAGAAGTGAAAAAAGATTATATAAGAAAAAGAGAAAGTGATTATTATGAAAAAAGTTAAAATTGAGTCTATGGAAGATGTAGAAGCTTTGCCAGAAGGGGAGTGGGTAGAGGTTCCTGAAGGATTGCATGCTAAATTTTATTACAAAGTAAATAAGGAAGCCAATAAGCTCACTATCACTCTTCCGAGAAATATGGCCAAAAGATTAACTGGCAAGCTGCTTGCAACCTTTAAGGGTAAGAAAATCATAATAGAACAAATATAAACCAAATTTTATAGAGATTGATACTTAATTGGCGCCGGGGACAGGACTTGAACCTGCGGCCACTCGGTGACTGCTCAGCGGATTAACAGCTTCGCCTTTAGAGGATTAATCCGCTAAATCGAGCGCTCTACCTGCTGAGCTACCCCGGCAAATTGGGGAAATCTTAATTACCGTCCTATTATTTATGTTATTACTCTTTTAAATTTGAGGTTTATTAATGGAGAAGCCAAAGATAATAGTTCAATCTCCTCAAGTTGGAGTGAAAAAGCAGAAAGGTGGTTTTCTACGAAGGGGCCGCGGGTTTAGTTTGGGAGAAATAAAAGAAGTAAATTCGAACATAGGCCTCATGCGAAAGTTAGGTTTACCAGTAGATACCCGCAGAAAAAGCATTCGATCAGAAAATGTTGAGCAATTAAAGGCTTGGTTTGAAAAAGTTAAGCCTGAACTGGAGAAAAAGAAAGCTGAAGCCAAAGCAAAAGAGAAAGAAAAGAAAACAAAAGAAGAAACGAAAGCCTAGGCAGGTTTAGGTTTAAAGTTAGGCTCATGCTCACGAATTTTATCGGGTAAATATTTCTCGACAACATAGCTTAAGCCGTGACGTGCCAATCCTTGCTGTTCGCTTTTGGCGCCCATTTTCTCCCAAAGTTCAAGTTGTTTTTGCCAAAACTTACCTTGATATCGAGGATCTTTTTTGAGCTCTTCAATTCTTTTGAAATCTTGGTCGTTAAATTTGTCAGTAGGAAGTTTATATTTGGTTATGTCCTCAGGGGTAACTCCAATCCAGATAGCATTAGGAGTGGCAAGTTCTTTGTTAACATGAGCAGCTTTCGCTGAACCAGAAATAACGACCATGGCTATAAATGAACCCCACGGATCTCCATCCGTAAAAACATATACTGGTAATTTTAGTTCCCCATGCAACCTTCTAATCATCCTTCTTGTTGCGCGGCTTGCTTGACCCTTCAGTCCGACAATCAATGCATCAAATCTTTTGTAGGCTCGCTCTTGAACAAGTCTGTGGTAGTAACCTAAAGTTTCAACAGCAATTAATCGTTTAGCCCCACACCTCACAAACTCTATATCATCAACTATTGGGGGGATTGTGTAACCCCCCATCCCCGCTTTCTCAGCATGAATCTCATTACCATCAGGCTCACGAACAAGCACATCTCCAAAAACTCCGGCCCCTGACTCTTCCGGATAAATTCCGAAGTCCTCACGTTTACAGCCCAACATTACTTCGAGGTCTTCCGCAACCATATCGCTTTCTTGCTGATCGACAAATTTCCCACAAGGCCAACCTTCTCCATAATAGTACATTTCCCTGAGAGTTGCAAATTGACTTTTCTCAGCTAGCTCTTTTCCAAAAGTTGCAACACACATGGTCTGAGCAATCTTCTTTACATGAGCTATGTTGCCAGCTGACCTAAGTTTGTATTTATCTCCTAAAACATAACACCTTGCAACCGGATCATAAACAATATTCGAAGTTATTCTACTAGGCACTTGCAATTTCGGGGGTTCTCCTTTTCTAAGGTAATCAATTATATTTGTACCAAGCAATTTCAATTCATTCAACATCTTTGTTTTCTTGTCCATGTGTCTCCATCTCCTCATATTGTTTTACAATTTTTTTAATTATTGGTTTTACATCTGGGACATTTTTGACCTCAGCAAGTTTTGCAGCCTCATCAGCAATGACTGGCAAATATTTCTCAAAAATATTCATCCTTTCTTCTTCCATATGAGCTCGAACTTTTCGAGATAAATGGATTTGTAGCTCTCTTGCAACGTCCATTAATGCATTTTTAATCTCATGAAGTATCTCATCTTCAGCCGATACAGCTTGCTTTCCAGCTGAAATATATGGAACAAAAGTTGATACAAGATTAACAAAAATACTAATTGGAGCACTTTCGTTGGTCTTAATGCCGTAGCGCTTCCAGTCAATGCTGTTCACAGCTTCAGTTATTGCACATGCCCCAGCATCAAAAGTTAATGGAACTCTGTTTGCAAATCTCATAATCTCCATTTCTGTTCCATTTTGTGTCTTATGCCCCGCATTTCCACCATGAGCTATGCCAGCCTCTATCAAAAATGGGATGCCACCGCGATAGGTCTTAGGTTTGCGCGTACTTGCAGCCACAAACTCTGCATTTAGCATCTCTTTTTGGCCTTTTTTAATCACTTCTTCGCCAATTGGTCTCAATCCGTCGCCAGAAGGGGCGATGAATTTAATCCTTTGAAAAGCTTTGATTATTCTCTCTGCATCTTCCCAATTCAACTGTGTCGGCTCTTTTTCCATATCAACTTTAGAAATTTTGGCTATTTCATAGACTTTGTCACCGGAAATTCTAGAAAACTCTTTCATTAAAAATGTTCCAAGCTTATGCGCATTAGTGCGATTTGCAAAATATAGCAAGTCATCAGCAGTTAATCCTCTTGGATGGGGTGAAATCTCCTCAGGCTGCTCTGGAACTTCTTTTACAAGTCTATCAAATATAATGGGTTCTTTATTATCAGGTTCATAAAAAGTGATTTTTGCATGGGGGTTTGCAATTGCAGTTTTCTTTATGTATTCAAGTGGTCCTCTTTCGCCCCTAACATATTGCACATCTTTAACTTCTACTTTGACTTGAGTTCCCCTAAATCCCCCCTCCTTTTGTTCTTGCTCAATTATTCTTCCTTCATTTTTTTCAACATCTACTAAAACTTTAAGTTCATAAACAGTTCCATTACCAGTACCTGTTTTAATATAAGTTGGTTTGCCGGTAGACATTTGAGAGAAAAGAGTAACTCCAGAATTATGAACAACAACTCCATTTGCAATGAAGTTATGAGAATGATCAATCTCTAAATCATATACGTACTCATCATCATTAATAACTTTCTTTATTTCTTTAACTTTTAACCAAATTATATCACTGTTAGCTAGCTTATCTATTTTCAAAATAGGTTCGTTCAATCCATAGATTCTTTCATGCGATGAAATCGATTTAATTATACTCAACGCGTTTTGTAAAGTACGTCTTGTGATATTGTTTTTTTTAATCGCAGTTTTAACATCAGAAGGTATTAACTTACTGGAGATGTTTAAAGTTTTAAAAATCTTATTTACCTGTTCTGAAATATTTGGAATTATATCTGAGCACGTATTGTGTTTTTTCGTATTTTCTAAATATCTAATGAGCTTAGATTGCTTATAATTTGAAAAACCTATAATTTTGCTGAAAGCCTTAATGTTCGGTTTACCACATATGGCAAGTACAAATTCCTTTTCCTTTTTCTTGCGGATACTAGGAATTATACCAAACATTAACAAAATTAGTGCAAGTTTTCTAATAACATTTTCATTATGTAAAGTCAAAACCAACTCTTTCTTATTAACACAGACGGAAGCTTCCGCATCAAATAATCCTCTAACATAGGCTGCTAGTTGGTCGTAGGGAAGTGTTAAAACTATATTTGGAACATCAAAAGAATGAGATTTTGCTCCAGAAGGAACTCCAAAGCAATGTAAGAGGTTTGAAACCATGTTAGAAGAAAAATGTGAACTATAACATCCGCTTCCTCTATCATCATAATAAAACCGAGGGGTGGCTGCAAATAATTCTTTAGTAGTATTTTCTATTGTCTTTACAGTACCAAAATCACCATCAGTAAAAGTGATGTTAGTACCCCATCTTTTGTCGGATTTGCATATGTTACCATCACCTGCTACTGCCCCTGCGAACCAAAGTAGATGGGGATTTGTCCATATTGGAATATTAAAATAAGTCCCATTTCGACCTATCCTATTTATTTTTTCTAAAATCTCTTCATCATCAAATCCTGCATCTCGAGATAAATTAATCAAACAATTTATGGTTGGTCTTCCACGAGGACTGTTGCCATTAATTTTTCTAAGCCAACCCCTTAATCTATCATAATGGATATTATGCTTTCTAGCAATATTTCTTAGGGAAGTATATTTTTTCTTTAAATTTGCGATGATTTTTAGTACAAATTCTTGATTGTCAACTTGATATTTATTCCAGTTGAATAATGAAATCACAGAGATTTTCTGGTTTTCATTTTGACGGGGAAGTTTTCTTACAGTTGCAATATAATCGTCTTGCTTTAATTCCTCAGCAGTTATCCACGTTGGTACTCCATTACGCAATACTAAGGTAGGATTATCAGGAGTAAGTTTGATTTCTCTTCCAAGAATAGTTTTAATTTTAATTAAATTTTTATTTTTAATTTTCCAACAGTTAACTATCGGCTTATGTTCTAACTTCAAAGTATCTAAGTTTAATGCAAATACCTTTTCTCCTATTTTATTATTGTTAACGATTTCTTTTATAGGTAAGATTGAGCCATTAGCTAAAGGTATTAAAGTATCTCCTGTCATGCAGGCGCCGATCCCCTGCTGTCCACGCATTTGCATTGATCGATGGAATTTTGTCCCAGCCAACATCTTCCCAAAAACTTTAGGAATAAAAACAAGTGGAATGCCTGGACCATTATCATCAACGATTACCTTATAATGTTCTTTCTCAACTTCCCACCAAGTCTTTAGCATCTCAACTTTATCTGGATCAACTTCTTTTTTGCTTTCATCAATTTTAATTCCAAATTCGCGTGCTTGTTCAATGTTCATGTTTAGTGCTTCACGAATCTCACTTGGGCTGAAAACTCTGTTTCGAATGGCTGTTGTTTCAAAAACTTTCTCGATCTTCACTTTAACATCCGGCAGAATACCTGCTTCCTCGCAGGCATCCAAGCTATTGCTAACTAATTCATGCACAATCGTCGTCATTGAGCGCAGCTTACCGGAATAGCCTAAATGCTGCCTATTTTTTCTGAAAAATTCAGCTAGAGAGACCTCTTTGAATTCTCTAAACAAAGTATCAGCTGAAAGTGTTTGACTTTCCAAGAACATTATCCTCCATAGTTAGACATTATAACCTACTATAACATGATATTTTGAAGGTTTAACAGTAATTTGACCATTGTTTCTTAAATAAAGGTTTTTACTGCCTCCTTATTATTTAAGGTAACATATATAAAGCTTTTTTCATTAAATAAGCCATGCAGCAGCTTAAACTGGCTTCCAAATCTCTGTAGCCTTCTTTTTAAGCTCATCTCTTTTTCTTTCAAGGAATTTGTAGACAGATCCATGTGTTGACCCTGTCAACAACATCCTCAAAGCCTCTCTAGTCACATCAATCTGCTCAAAAGTACCAATCATTCCAATTGTTTTTCCGTAAACTGAAATTGAAGCGCCAGTTAATTGTTCAATGGTTTTCCTAGTTTTTCCTTCTTCTCCAATTACTCTCCCCTTGTATCTTTTTAGCGCTTTTTCAGACTCTCCAACAAAATCTGTTAAATCTAAGACTTCAAGGGCATATTCTTCATCAAGCAGTTTAAAAGCTCGTTGAGGGTTAAATCCTCTGCCAATCGCCTGAATAATATCCTTTGCTCTCAAAAGTAACAAGGGATCTTTTGCATCATTAACTAATTCAATAGTTACTTCCCCTGTTTGGGAGTCAACTTCAATTTCGGTATGGGTAGCCGTCTCGATTTCCTTTTTAATTTTGCCATTCTCCCCCAAAACTACCCCAATTCTATCCATAGGTATCCGCAGATATTCTCTAGCTTCCAACTTTCTCCCCTCTGATTTTTCTAAGAGCTTCTTTTTCGTCTGGTACTGAAATTCTTAATTTGTCTCTAAAATATCTTAAAATATTTCGTACATCGCGCTCAAGAAAACTTTCAGCCATGGGATGCTCAATTGTTACTGCTTGACCCCAATCAATTAATATTGGTTTATCATTGAACATCAGTACATTATACTCGCTAATATCAGCATGGACTAGCTCAGCATTAACATAGAGTTTTTTAATAAATTTAAGCAATAAATCTAAAACTTTCTCTGGATTTTCTGGAGGAGAATCTTTCATAAGTGGAGCAGCATTTCCCTTTTTATCGCCAATGAATTGCATGACCAAAACGTTATTAAGCACAACAAAAGGTTTGGGAGCATAAACTCTGACTTCAGCTGCTTTTTCCAAATTTCTGAATTCTTTTTTAGCCCAAGTATACACTATATGTCTATGATCTTTTTTAGTTCCAGTAAAGCGTGGATCACCACTTATATATTGCCACATTGTGCGAAAGTCTGATGTTGCAATTCGATAAATTTTTAAAGCAATTATGTTGTCGCTTTTATAGGCCCGAAAAATATTTGCTTCTTTTCCCGTGCTCACAGGACCATTAACAGTATCGATCACTCCTCTATTGGCTAAATCATAAAGAGTTAAAAGAGTTGACTTATCAAAAACTTCACTGCAAACTTTTCGATCCTCATCCGTCTTAAAAACTTTTTCAGGCTTTGTAATTTTTCGCTCTAATTTTCTCTCAATCCGTTCAAACCTTGACAAACTGACCTACCTATAACTAGAGAAACGATGATATCCTTGTTTCCTGAGCCAATCTGACTGCCCTCTTGTATATCGCCAAATTACATCTGCGCGGTCAGCCTGAAATGACCATGGTACAACCAAAACCAGATCCCCTGCACGGATCCAAATTCTCTTACGAATTTTTCCGGGAATTCGGCAAACTCTTACTTTACTATCTATGCAACGGACATTTATGTGATTAGCACCAAGCATTTGTTCTACAATTCCAAGAAGTTCCCCTTCCTTAGGGATTTTTACTTTTTCAATTTTCTCTTGGACTGGTTTCTTTTTTTGCAGGTTGTTTCCCTCTAAGCTTTTAGAATTTCAAGCAACTCAGGTTTTTGTTCAAAGTACTTGCGAACTGGAGCTAGCAACCTAATAAGGTTTTCTGAAACTGCGTTTTTAAGGTCTAAAGGATGCAGCCCGCCTTCCCGATAAATTTTCTCAAGTTCAGCATAAGATTGTAATTCTAACGGGCCACCGTACTTTGATTCCCTCTCGATTCGAAAAATTCCGTCATTTCTAAATATAATATATTTGCAAATCTCAAGGACTGGATTAAATTCGATTTGTTTTTCTGGACAAAATGCTTTAGAAATTTTCTGTTGAATTGCTTCAGGAGAATCGTGCACACAAACAAAAGTCTCAGGCCTACTCTTTGACATCTTGGAGCTAATTATTGTGTCTAACTTTTCATCTTCGTCTAATCCCATCTTTTGTATACCGCTTAGCCCCATTAGAAGAGAGGTATGAACGGCAATTGGTTTTTGATAACCTAATTTATCGGCAACCTCTCTTGCTAGTATATGTGCCTTGCGCTGGTCCATTCCTCCATATGCAACATCCACGCCCAACAAAAATATATCTGTAACTTGCATTGGAGGGTAAATCAGCAAAGAGGCTTTAAGATTTTCATCTAAAATAGACCTGCCCATAATTGTTAAACTTCGCCGCAAACGGGCTAAGCTAACTTGATCTGCAATTTTTAGAACATTTTCCCAATAGCCCGCCTTCTGGACGAGCTCAGATGCGAACATAAATTTTGTTCTCTTCGGATCAACCCCCAATGCCAAAAAACAATGCTTAAAATATTCGCCTACTTTTTGGATTTTGTCGAGGTCTCCGCCCATCTTCTCATTTATCCATGCATGAAGGTCTGCCAACAAAACTATGAAGTCAAATCCCACATCTGTAAAATCTTTAATTTTATTTACTGTCATTACCCAGCCTATATGTATAAGACCTGAAGGTTCGTAACCCTGATATGCTAGCAACCTATCTTTTGTTTCTAAGCGCTCGCGTAGCTCATTTAATGTGATTATCTCCTCAGTTCCGCGAGAAATTAGATGGAGTCTTTTTTCAATATCCATGGTAAAACCTAAAATTAATTTAAGATATTTGAGGCTCCGGTAGCTCTGCAATAATTTTCACTGGGCAATTTGCTGCTTGTTTCACTGTTTTTGTTCCGACTT
This sequence comes from Methanobacteriota archaeon, assembly GCA_024860865.1. Taxonomy (GTDB): domain Archaea; phylum JACRDV01; class JACRDV01; order JACRDV01; family JACRDV01; genus JACRDV01. Next base: position 20,956 of record JACRDV010000066.1, read on the forward strand.
CTCCCACACCAACCAGCACAAAAATTCCAGCAACATTTGCTTTTGCTTTATGAACTAAATTAATTAATGCCTTTTGAGTTTCTCCAGTTCTAATTATATCATCGACAATTAAAACTTGTTCGCCTTTTTTTACCGCCCAGACTGGCAAATACAAGCTCATTAAAACTCCCGAAGAGCCTGGGCTATAAGTTTCCTCTAAAAATTCTTTTACACCGATTTCTTTACGATTCTTTGAATAAACTATATCCACTCCAAACTCATTTGCAATTAGAACTGCAATAGGAATGCCATCTGTTGCAGCTGTTAAAACTTTATCTATTTTTATTCCCTCAAATGACGTTTTTGCAAGCTCAGCGCAACGCCTCATTAACAAAAGGTCACTTAAAATTCCGTAGTTATCAAAGTAACCCTCTGCATTAAATGCTACCCTTTGGGTTATCTCTCTCTTTAAGTCAAATTCTGTGCTTAATGCTTGTATCAACTGCTTAGCGCGCTTATGGCTCGGAAGCACATGTCCCTTAATATATCGATTGAGCACAGTTATTGGAAGACTAGTTCGTTTGGAGAGCTCCTCGTAAGTAGTAGTTCGCTTCATTTGTTTAAGTAAATCAATGGCTTTTAATCGAAGCCACATGCTCTCCAGATGGGTAGGTTCTGCTTCCAAAGGTGTCACCAAAAGTTTAACAAAATTATGTATAAATTCGAGACAGCTCTATTTATATTTTGAGCTGCTTCCTAAAAAATTGAACATTTTATATATTTTTAGCCGAAAGTTTAAAATTCAATAGTTTTTGTTCGCTCCACGACTTCTTGAATTTGTTGCTTTGCTGTTCCAATGTATTTAGCAGGATCCAATGCCTCCTCTATCTCCTCAGATTTTAGATAACGAGTTACAGCTGGGTTAGATTTCAAAACTTCTGCAAGCGTCTTTTGGGTATTCCATACCTCCATTGCACATTTTCTAACAATTTCATGAGCTTCTTGTCTGCCCAATCCTTTGTTAACTAGGGCCAGCACAATTGATTCAGTCATAATTAATCCTTTGGTTAGATGCAGATTCCTAGCGATGTTTTCAGGATAAATGTGCAGACCTTCTAGAACTTTTTTAAAGGTTTTTAGCTGTTCATCCAAAAGAATAAATGCCTCTGGGATTATTGCCCTTTCACACGAACTGTTGCTTAAATCTCTTTCATGCCAAGATACAACATTTTCAAGAGCTGGAATAACTGTTCCTCGCAAAATTTTTGCTAGCCCAGAAATTTTCTCACTATTAATTGGATTTCTTTTGTGTGGCAAAGCTGTTGATCCTACTTGGGTTTCTTCTTTAAATGGCTCTTCAACTTCTCTTATTTCAGTCCTTTGGAGGTTACGAATTTCTGTTGCAAATTTATCGAGCGAAGAAGAAATTAAAGCTAATAAACAAATCAACTCTGATAGTCTATCGCGTGGCACAATTTGAGTTGTAATTGGTGCAGCTCTTAAACCAAGATATTGCATTGCAAGGTTTTGTATTTCTTTAGCATGAGAACCAAACCCGGCTTGTGTGCCAACAACGCCGCTCATTTTTCCAACACAAACTCTATCTCGGCATTGTTCTAGTCGCTCAATATGCCGCATGATTTCGTCCGCCCAAACTGCAAACTTATGGCCAAAAACATAGACCGTTGCGTGAATGCCATGCGTCCTTCCAACGCATAAAGTGTCTTTATGCGAATTTGCTAAGTGCGCAATTAATTTCAAAATATCTATCAAATCTTTTCTAAATATTTCTAATGCATCCTTAATTTGGAGAGCCAGAGATGTATCGATGATGTCATTGCTAGTTGCTCCAAGGTGTACCCAAGCGCCACTCTTCCCGCTGGCCTCTGTTAAGGCTTTCACTAGAGCCATCAAGTCGTGCTTAGTTTCCTCTTCAATTTCTTTAACTCGCTGAACTTTGATGAATTTAGTTGTAGCTTTGCGCGAAATCTCTTCAGCAGCTTCTTTAGGAATATTTCCAACTGCTGCATGAGCTTTTGCTAAAGCAGCTTCAACTTCCAACATTTTTTGAATTTTATTTTCTTCAGTAAAAATTTGCCGCATCTCTTTGCTGCCATATCGATAATCAATTGGATGGATTGCCATGTACTTATCTCCGAAATTGCATCTTTAAATATGTTTCAAATCCAGGATCATAAATTTCATATTTTCCATTTATACAAATAATCAAGAATCCTCTTATTTTTAGTAAGTAACTATATCTAAGTTATTAAAATTTATCAATGATCTTTAAGAACTCAATTATAGCATTTTTAGACAAAGGCTCTTCATGGGGATTTATTTTTCTTATCGACTCTGCCCCTCTTAATTCTAGGTTAAATATAATTAACATAAAATCGATTATAGGTTAAATAAATATGGCAGAAATTGGCGCTTATTTTTCTATTATTTATATTCTTATTCCCACTCAATACAGCCAGGCGGTTTGTGAGTGACATCATAAACAACTCTTGTAACCTGTGGCACTTCATTAGTTATTCTCGTGGAAATATTCTCTAAAAGTTCGTAGGGAATTTTTGCAAAACTGGCAGTCATAGCTTCTTTGCTTTCAACAGCTCTAATAGCAATCGTATAACCATAAGCTCTAGCATCGCCTTTTACTCCAGTGCTCTTTGTATCTGTTAAAACGGCAAAATACTGCCATAGACTTTCTTTTATTTTGGTTTTTTCTATTTCTTCTGTTACAATTTTGTCTGCTTTCCTAACAATATCGATTTTTTCTTGCGTCACTTCACCAATAATTCTTACAGCAAGAGCGGGACCAGGAAATGGTTGTCTCCAAACTATCTCTTTTGGTAATCCCAGTTTTTCTGCAACTTTTCTAACCTCATCTTTGTATAAATCTCTTAATGGCTCAACGATGGCTTTAAATTCGATTTTAGTTGGTAAACCTGCAACATTGTGGTGCGTCTTTATTTTGTCTGAATGCTTCCTGAAGCCGGATTCAATTCTATCTGGATATATTGTTCCTTGTAAAAGATATTCTGCTCCAACCTTTTTTGCAACTTCTTCAAAAACTCTAATAAATTCTTCTCCAATGACTTTTCTCTTTTGTTCTGGGTCAATGACGCCTCGTAGTTTTTCTAGAAATCTTTTTTTTGCATCAACTAGAATCAAATTCATGTCAAATTTTTCAAAAGTATTTTTAACAAATTCTGGTTCGTTCTCGCGCATAAATCCATGGTCAACAAAAACTGCTGTCAAATTTTTTCCTACAGCTTTTGCAGCCAAAACTGCAGTGATGCTTGAATCGACGCCTCCACTTAGAGCTATAATGCACTTATGATCCTTAACAATTTGTTTCACTTCATCAACGGCTTTATTTACAAAACTCTCCATTGTCCAATTCGGTTGGCATTTGCAAACATTAAAAATAAAGTTTTTCAGCATCAACATACCGTGTTCTGTATGGATAACTTCGGGATGCCATTGCAAACCATATACCGGCTTTTCTCTGTGCCTGAAACCAGCTATTGGACAATTTTCTGTATGTGCTAGAGTTTCATATTCGCTAGGAAGCTCGTAAACTGTATCACCGTGGCTCATCCAAACTTTCTCTTTCTTGCTTAACCCTTCTAGCACACCAACAGGTTTATCAATAGTTGCGTAGGTTATCCCATATTCTTTTTTTACTGCAGGTTCAACTTTTCCACTTAAAAAATGTGCGATTAGCTGGTGCCCATAGCATAAACCCAAAATAGGGATATTTAAATCCAAGATTTTTGGATCACACTTAGGAGCATTTTTTTCATAAACACTTGATGGGCCGCCAGATAAAATCATTCCCTTAATGTTAAACTTTTTGGTTAAATCCTCAATTTCTTCTTGAGTTATATCACATGGAACTACTTCCGAATAGACACTATGCTCTCTAACTCTCCTGCCAATAAGATGGGCGTATTGCCCGCCAAAATCAAGGATTAAGATGGTGTCTGCCCTCATAGCTACTACTTAATTACATTTAATACTTTAATTATTACTTTAACTGCTTATCTTTTTTAGCCTGATTAAACGCGATTAGAAATTTTTTTGTCAATAAAAGATTAGAAATCCTAAACTAAAAGTAAACCATAATTTTTAGATACATATTAAACATTGGAATAGTAAAATAATGAATTCCAAAAAATTTTGTGCCGTAGTTTAGCTTTTAGTAGAAATACTTAAATATTTTGTATAACTATTTTAAAAGTATGACAATTAAAAAAGTAGAACTTATAACTAAAATAGGATCTAAAGGACAGATAGTTTTAAAAAAGGAAATTAGAAAAGCTTTAGGTTTAAAACCTGGTTCTATGGTAAAAGAAAAACTTTTTAAAGGAAAAATAATTGTTGAACCATTTGATCCTATAGAGAGAATAATGAAAATCGCAAGCAAATATCCTAAATTTGATTTTAAAAAAGCTTGGAGAGAAGTACAAGAAGAAAGGAGAAGAAATGAGAGATGAAGTTTTGTGCGGATACTTGGTTTATCCTTAAACTTTTTAATGGCGACACTAAATCAACTGAATTGTTAAAGGATGTGAAGTTTGGTAAAGATGAATTGATCATTCCTATAACAACAATCGCTGAATCATATAAAAAGTTTTTTGGACAAGGAGTGACTGAAATAGATATAGAACATTTTTTAGATAGTTTACAAATTATTGAAAAAGTCCATCTGATTAATTTGGATAAAAGTTTTTGCAAGGAAGCGGCAAAGGTATCTCTATCTTTCGAAGTTCCAATTATGGATTCTTTTGTAGCTGCTACAGCAAGATTATCTAAATGTCATTTCGTTCTTTCTGATGATGAAGATTTAAAAAAATTGCATAGAAAAAAATATATAAAACTTAAATCTTGGTAAATGAGATTTTTGGTCTTTCTAGGCGAGATACTTATTTTGCTAAGGCCTTGGCTACATAAAGGGATTTGCAAAAGGAATATTTCTCTATATCTGGCTTCCTTCCAATTATCAGGGAGCATTTCAAAACTACCAGCGGTTGAGCAGCTAGCAAGGGTAATAAAAATTTTTAAACTGCTAACCACAACTTTTGTATTTAAGAGCGTTAATTTTAATTATTACTTTGACTGCGAGAAGTTACTAATTTTCATACCATTTTCATTTATCTATATAGTTTTTTTATTTTTTTATATCTCACTATTTTTTTTAGAATAGCTATATAAAGTAATATTTTTCTTTTTAATCTCCATGCTAAGAAAAAAATTCTTTACAACTATAATTGCGGTGGCAATTTCATTACTAATAGTGCCAAACATAGTTGCCGCTGAAGCCGTAGATACTGGAGATACAGCATGGGTTTTAACAGCATCAGCATTAGTTATGATAATGATACCAGGTGTCGGTTTATTCTACGGGGGCATGGTACGAAGAAAAAATGCAATTTCAACAATTATGTTTAGTTTTACAATTCTCTGTCTCATTAGTGTTCAGTGGGTTCTCTATGGCTACAGTTTAGCTTTCGGACCCGATAAAGGAGGAATAATTGGAAGTCTTGAGTGGCTTGGGTTAAGAGGGGTTGATCAAGAGCCGAATCCAGATTATGCTGCGACCATACCTGCATTAGCCTTTATGATTTTCCAAGCAATGTTTGCTATAATAACACCTGCTTTAGTTACTGGTGCTTTTGTAGAGCGCATAAAATTTAGCGCATTTATCATCTTCACACTCCTTTGGGCAACGCTTGTGTATGATTTTATCGCCCACTGGGTCTGGGGAGTTGGTGGTTGGTTACGCAACCTAGGAGCTCTTGATTTTGCTGGTGGCACAGTTGTTCACATTAGCTCAGGTGTATCTGCCCTTGCGATAGCTCTAGCAATTGGCGCTCGCAAAGGATTTGGGAAAGAACCTATGGAACCCCACAATATACCTATGACTGTGCTTGGAGCAGTCTTGCTATGGTTTGGTTGGTTTGGCTTTAATGCGGGTAGCGCAGTAGCTTCTGGAGGCTTAGCATCGAGTGCCTTTGTAGTTACTAATACAGCCACAGCTGCAGCAGCTTTAACTTGGATGTTTCTAAGTTGGATGCGCAAAGTTCCGAGTGTTCTCGGTATTGCAAGCGGAGCAATAGCAGGGCTTGTTGCAATAACTCCAGCCTCTGGATTTGTAGGCCCTATGGCTGCAATTGTTATTGGCGTTGGAGCAGGCGCATTTTGCTACTATGCTATGCTCTTTAGAATGAAGAAACGAATAGATGAATCACTTGATGTTTGGGCTGTCCATGGAATAGGTGGTTCATGGGGAGCAATAGCCACAGGGATCTTCGCAAGTACAGCCGTTAATCCCGCAGGTGCAAATGGATTAATTTATGGAAATCCTATGCAAGTGGCTACTCAAGCAACTGCTGTAGCAACAACTTGGATATATGCGTTTGCAGTTACATGGATTTTAGCAAAGATTGTGAATGCAATTATTGGCTTAAGAGTCAGAGATGAGGAGGAAGAAGTAGGCCTAGATATCTCACAGCATGGAGAAAAGGCATATCCTTAGGTGAGAAATGTGAAAAAAATCGAGGCAATAATCAGGCCTGAAAAACTCGATTCAGTGAAAACTGCACTTGAAGAGAAAGGCTATCCAGGCATGTCAGTCACTGAAGTGAAAGGTAGGGGTAGACAGAAAGGCATTACTCTCCAATGGAGGGTTGGAGAGTATAGGGTGGATTTTCTTCCTAAAGTAAAATTAGAAATTGTTGTTGACGACAAAGACATTGAGGTAGTGATTAACACTATTTGCGAAGCGGCTAAGACTGGTAAGATAGGTGATGGCAAAATATTCGTTTATCCAGTAGAAAACGTAATACGAGTGAGAACAGGTGAAAGCGGCATGGAAGCAATCTAGTTAATTCTATTTTTTTATACTCATTTTGTAAAATGGTACAAATGTACGAAGAAATCCTAGATGAGCTATACCAAATAAAAGCACAAAAAAGCCAGGGAGCCATGTTAAGATGATAATTGATGCCCATAATCACGTAGGCGGACCAGATAAAGGAGATTATGCAAAGCAATCTGCGGAGGAGATAGTAACAGTTATGGATAGGTTAGGTATCGACAAAGCAGTGATTTTCCCATTCAACGAACTTGAACCAGGAATTTCTTTCTCACTAGCTAACGATCGTACTGCACAATCTGTCCAGAAATATCCGGATAGACTCATTGGGTTTGCTAGATTAGATCCAAATTACAAAGAGAGAGCAGTAGAAGAATTGGAACGCTCCATAAAGAAACTTGGATTAAAAGGACTAAAACTGCATCCAACTAGCCAAAATTTTTCTCTCGATGACCCTTACGTTTTAAAAATAATTGAAAAAACTGCTGAGCTAAAAATACCAGTAGTCTTCGATTCTGGAAAAACACTTTCTCTACCTGAATACATTGGGAAACTGGCTGAGCAGGTTCCAGATTCAACCATTATCATGGCCCATATGCGCGGTCCAAATTATTTAGAAGTAGCAAAAAAATTTGACAATATTTTCCTAGGAACCACTGGGATGTTTGCTATAGATAAACTCCAAAAAGCACTAAATACTCTAGGAGCAGAGAAGCTAATAGTAGGTTCAGACTCGCCTTATATAAAAATGGAGCAAGAGCTAAAAAAAATTGATCTAATACCAAACATTAAAGAGGAGGAAAAGGGCTTAATTTCAGGAGAAAACATGAGAAAAATATTAAAGATATAATTTCTATTTTTGGGTTATTATTCGGAGGTAATAAAATGACTATAACTGCTGAAAAAATTATGGAAATAATTCAAAAGGAAAAAATTCGATGGATTGATTTACAATTTTTAGATGTTCCAGGATATCTACAACACTTGACAATGCCATATCATGATCTTAGTGTTGAAAGTTTCAAGGAAGGTGTTGGTAAACTCGATGGCTCTTCGATCAAAGGGTTTAAAGCAATATATGAGTCAGATATGCTGATGGTTCCAGACCCGACAACTTTTGCAATTATCCCCTGGACTCAACATAAAACAGCTAGAATGTTTGTTGATATTCGAGAAGCATATGGTGGGCCAAGATTCTCGAGAGACTCTAGACATATTGCACAACGAGCTGAAGAAGCAGTTAAAAAAGCTGGCTTTGATATTTCATATTGGGGCCCAGAACTTGAATATTTTGTTTTTGATTCGGTCAAAATATTTCCAAGCTCCTTAGCTGCAAAAGATGCTTGGAGTGGAGTTGGTTATTCCATTGAATCTAAAGAGGCAATTTGGGCCCAAGGAGGGATAAATTTTCCAATTAGATTTAAAGAAGGGTACTATCCAGCTCCGCCTCAAGATACTTTACAAGACTACCGCTCAGAAGTTTCTTCAATTTTAGAAGACAATTTTGAAATTAAAACAGATGCCCACCACCATGAAGTTGCAACTGCGGGACAAGTAGAAATTGATATGGCCTATGCTCCACTAACCCGCATGGCAGACAACGTTGTTACCTACAAATTCGTTGCAAAAAATGTTGCTTATATGAGGGGTATGATAGCAACTTTTATGCCAAAACCAATCTTTGGTGATAATGCCTCTGGTATGCATACTCACCAGAGTCTGTGGAAAGGGGGAAAGAATTCCTTTTACGATCCCGACGATGAGTATGCGGAAATTAGCCAAGTTTGTCGGTATTATATTGGAGGGCTAATGGAACACAGCAGAGCCTTAGCTGCGATAGTTGCTCCAACTACTAACTCGTATAAGCGATTAGTTCCAGGATATGAAGCTCCTGTCTATATTGCTTGGTCAAAAAGAAATCGATCGGCCAATGTTAGGGTCCCTGTCTATCATAAAGGTACTGAATATGCAATGAAGACCAAACGCGTTGAATTTAGACCACCAGATACTGCGTGCAATCCATACTATGCCTTTGCGGCTATGCTTGCTGCTGGTCTTGACGGTATTAAAAATAAAATTGACCCAGGTGATCCAATAGATGAGAATATCTATCATTTAACACCTAAGCAAAGAAGAGATCTCGGTGTAAAAGAACTACCAGGGTCACTTAAAGAGGCAATTGAAGAACTGAGTGCCGATAGAGATTTCTTAGAACTAATTTTCTCAAGCGATGCCATAGACACTTGGGTCGATATGAAGGCAGAGGAATATACGCAAAATTCTATAAGACCTACGCCATATGAATTCTATCAATACTTCGACATCTAAGAGGTGAATAAAATGGGTGTTTATCGCGTTACAAGCCCAGCGGCACAAGCTTATGCAGCAAGAGAGAAGGTACTTGGAAGTGGAATTACCATTTTGGGATCAGCATCAGAGAAAATAGCTTCTCTTGACAAAATAACTCTAGAAAAGTGTGGTGATATTGCAGCTGAACTACTCCCTCATGCACCTGGTTATGCTGGAAAATTACTTCATGTCTCAGCAAGATTGTTCTGGGCTCTTGCTAGGGTAAAGGAAAAGGAAACTAAAGTCATTCCACTGGAGGAGTTAGAAAAGAAAATCGAAGAACTTAAAACATTACTTGGTTAATTCCTTTTTTATTCTAATTTTTTTGGGAAAAAATGTAGTTGTGATCATTTTTCTTAAGTTTATTAACTGATATGGTATTGAATGTTCAGAGAAGTATTAAATTATATAAGACCCTATGATGCCGGAATTTTTCCAGAAGACCTATACAAAAAATACGGCATCAGCGAAAAGAATGTGGTTAACTTAGGTTCTAATGAGAACCCATATCCTCCTCCAAAGAGCGTGATTAAAGAAATAGTAAAAGAATCCTCACATGTGAATAGATATCCAGATCCGTCATATCCAGAGTTAAAGCAAAAACTTTCAGAGTATACTGGTTTACCCATAGAAAATATTGCTGTTGGAAGTGGCGCTAGCGAAATTTTAGACAGCATTTGCAAGATTACTTTAAATCCATTTGATAAAGTTGTTATACCCATTCCTTCTTATTCCATATACATTCTTATTTCAATGCTAAGAGATGCGAGTATTGAATATATAAAAACTGAGGACCAAAATTTTGAATTTAGAGCAGAGCAAGTAATCAATTTTGGAAAAGATGTGAACCTAATCTTCTTAAACTCTCCTAATAATCCAACTGGAAAGAGTATTCCTAGAGAAGAAATCATTAAAATAATTGAGGGGACAAATGCACTTGTTGTAGTGGATGAAGCTTATTATGAATTTTCTAGAAAAACTATTGCAGAGAAGGTTAATGAATATAACAATCTACTAGTTGTTCGATCCATGTCAAAGTTTTTTAGCCTAGCTGGCCTGAGAATTGGATATGCTTTATCTAATCCTAAAATTATTGAAATGATAGAGAAAGTAAGACTTGCATTCACTATTAGCAATATAGCTGAAAAGGCGGCTATTAAAGCATTAGAAAAGCAAAATTGGTATTTAAAAATAAGGGAAAAAATAATAGCTGAACGAGACTTTGTTATGCGAGAAATTAGCAGGACAAAAGGTTTTACTGTTATTCCTTCAGATGCAAATTTTTTATTAATTAAGTTGCCTGCAAAAGTGAATATGTCTGCAATTATGGAAGAGCTAAATAAAAAAGGTATCATAGTGAGAGACGTGACTGAAGTCCCAGGTTTGAAAAATAATTATATAAGAATAACTATAGGAAAAAAACAAGAGAATAGAGCAGTTATTTCTGCTCTAAGAGAACTCAGCTTGAAATGGTAGGGAAACATAAAACTTTGTAAATATGAATAAAGAAGATTTGCAAGCACTTGATCAGATAGGCTCAAATCACAGGAGTAAAGCTGATCTGGCAACAAATGAGTTGCTTTAGTAGTTATGCTGAACATATCTATTAACCGCAACTTCTACTAAATCGAGCATGTAATCGTTTACTCGATTTAAACCATCGCAAAATGATTTTGTGCTGACCGCAACTTTAGAGTTTTTAATTGCCAGTGGATCTAATTTGTTTAATTCCAATCTGAAAGCATCATGGAGCCTATGTACTTCAATTGCTAAATTAAGGTCTTCTTTGAAAAGAGCATCTAATGATTTCTCATGCATCTCTTTCATTCTAAGTATAAAACTCAGTAGTTTTTTTCTTAATGATTCTTCAGTTTTTATAGTTAATAATTCTTTAGCATCCTTCGAAATTATTTCTATATTTTCTATCATTTTCAATGACGCTTTAATTACTATTCGATAACCTAGGCATTGGATAACATCTTTTAAGCCAATTTTTAGAGCGATTTCTTTGTTTTTAACTCCAGCAATTAATTGGCGGAGAAGAAGTGAATATATTTTTCTCGCTTCTTGTAATTGATGTGAGATACCTTCCATTGAACTTACATCCTTTTTCTCAAGAGCAGAATAAATTTCATCGAACATAAGCGAGAGAATTGATCCTAATCTTCTTACCAATGGGCGAAGTGAAAATTTTAAAGGATCTATAAGACTCTGTATTGTTAGGCTATCCGCTTTTTCTTCAAGTATAGCAAGACCGTGATAAGCATTTACGACATTGTCTATTTCTTTGATTCTATCAAAACTGATTTTTTTACCTGATTTAATTTTAATTAAATCGTAGCCAATATGGTAGCAAGCTTGAATAAGTTCTTTTAACATACCTGGTTTTAAATCTTCAATATTAAAACTCTTTTCAATTATTGGTTTTTTTTCTAAGAGAGCAACTGGCAATAATTTTAAAGACCCATCCTCTTCTTTTGTTATGTTAAGACTATCTCCAGGCCTAAGATTGTTTTCGGTTATCCATTCTTTAGGCAAAGTTATAGTAAAACTAGATTTCCCAACCAATTGAAGTTTTCTGATTTTCATACTGGTTTTCATAAATCTATATAGTTTTTTTATTAGTTATATATCTTACTGTTTTTCTTGAATTAAATATATAAGAATAAACTATATAAGATAAAACTATATAAGAATATTTTTTTGAAAGAAAGGCGAGAAATTATGACTATGGCCAGTAGTGACGACAAACTAAAAGAATAAGGAATGGGAGATTGAAAAGACATGAAGTAAGTGTAGTTGGTGGTTTAATGAAGCAAATGCCAGCGTTTTGGGGATGCACGCTTGCA